>JBILIE010000243.1:0-2779 GCA_044350115.1 Rickettsiales bacterium | reverse complement strand
ATCAAAGTGATAGTTTTCGGAACGAGGCACATTTCTGCGCGCTTAGACCATTTATTTTAGGTGGCTGCAAGCAGCTGAAATGACCACCGTTCAGAAAACAAGCGGATAGTATAAGAAGATTTTTAAGTTTCAATTTATTTTTTGTCTTTAAATCTCGAAGGGGATTTATTCCCCGCCCTCTTAGGGCGCAACCTCACCGAGCAAGTGCGAGGCGCGGAACGTGTGGGGGTATGGGGGAGAATTCCCCCATCGCACGAAGTGCAAAAAATATGCAAAAAATGCCCAGCTGCTTGCGGCGGGGTATTATTTGGGGCTATTCGTCGTGGGTCACTTTGCCTTCGGCAATAGAGCGCACAAATGCACTGAGCGTTTTACGCTGTTTGGGATCTTTAATGCGCTGAAACGAACGGAGGAATTCTAGCGATTCGCGGCTTCCGCTCATTGGTTCATGCTCAAATCCCGCTGTTTCTTCAGCAAAACCTGTAGTGGTTTTGTTGTCTTTTTCTTCCATCCCTTCAAAGAAATGGCCTACGGGAATAGCGAGCACTTTGGAAAATTCAAATAAGCGGCTGGCGCTCATCCGATTGGCGCCACGCTCGTATTTCTGAACCTGCTGAAAGGTGATCCCCACCGCTTCAGCAAGCTCACCTTGGCTCATGCCCATAGAAACACGGCGCTGTTTCAAGCGTGTTCCAACATAAATATCAACTGCATGTGCCATCGAAAAAGAAAAAATTAGAGGATGAATTAATAGCGTAATCTATTTAAAGATATCTCACAAAGCAAAGAAAATTTAATTGGATAAATTTGTTTTTTGATAAAACCCCTTGCTTTTGGAATGGCTTTCTCTTAAAAGATCGGTTTAAGAAGGTGGGCATTGCCCGCCTTTTCTTTTGGAATTAAGGAACTTACAAAATGCAGCTCTCTGCTATGGCAGCACGAATATCGCCGATTATCGAGCCAACGCTTGATTCTATGGGCTATGAATTAGTGCGCGTTTATTGGACGGATGGCGCGAACCGTACCTTGCAAATTATGGCCGAGCGTAAAGATGGTAAGGAAATCACTGTCGATGATTGTGCAGAGATTAGCCATACCGTTTCGGCGTTGCTGGATGTGGATGATCCGATTGATGTGGCTTACCGTTTAGAGGTTAGCTCTCCTGGTATTGATCGTCCGCTGACAAAATTAGAGCACTTTGCTGCCGCTGTCAGTGATGAAGTGAAAATTGAAATGGCTCTTTCACAAAAAGGCCGCAAACGCTTTCGTGGCGTGATTGTGGGCGTGGAAGGCGAAATGGTGCGCGTGAATGTGGATACGGAAGAATATGTGCTTCCCTTTGCTGATATGCAATCCGCCAAATTGGTGCTGACCGATGCGCTGGTTAAAAAAGTGATGAAGGCCAGAGAAGCAAAACAGCCAATAGAAATAGCAAAAACAACAGAAACGAACTAAACAAAGAGGTAATAATATGAGCTTTGGTAGCACCGAATTAATCCAGATTGCAGACGCAGTTGCGCGCGAAAAAGGCATCAGCAAAGTTTCTATTATCGAAGCGATGGAAAATGCGATTCAAGTGGCGGCTCGCCGTAAATACGGCTTTGAGCATGATATTCGTGCAGTGATGAGCCAAAAAACGGGCGAAGTGAATCTGTATAAGGTTGTGACCGTGGTTGCAGATGATGCCGAGGAAGTCGATGAGCATATGCATTTGCGTTTTAGTGATGCACAGAAAAAAGATAAAACACTCGAAATTGGAAGCGAAATTAAAGACGAATTGCCGCCGATTGATTTTGGTCGTATTGCCGCGCAGAGTGCAAAGCAGGTGATTGTGCAGAAGGTGCGTGATGCAGAGCGCGATGTGCAATTTGCTGAATTTAAAGATAAAATTGGCGATATTGCCAGCGGTGTGGTGAAGCGCATGGAATATGGCAATGTGATTATTGACTTTGGCCGCACCGAAGCGATTATCCGCCGCGAGCAGCTTTTGCCGCGTGAAACTTTCCGCACAGGTGATCGTATTCGTGCTTTTATCTCGGATGTGCGCCGCGAGAAATCAGGCCCGCAAATTTTCCTTTCGCGTGTGGCTCCTGAGTTTATGGCGAAGCTGTTTAAGCAAGAAGTGCCTGAAATTTACGATGGCCTGATTGAGATTAAAGCTGTGGCGCGTGATCCAGGTAGCCGTGCAAAAATCGCCGTATTTACTTCCGATAATAATGTGAATCCGATTTTGGCGTGTGTTGGCGTACGCGGTTCTCGTGTGCAGGCCGTGGTCAGCGAATTACAGGGCGAGAAAGTGGATATTGTGGAATGGTCGCCAGATCCCGCGACTTTTGTGATTAACGCGCTTTCTTCTGCAGAAGTAAGCAAGGTGGTGATCGACGAAGACAGCAACCGTATTGAAGTTGTCGTGCCTGACGATCAGCTGAGCCTAGCGATTGGTCGCCGTGGTCAGAATGTACGTTTAGCTTCGCAGCTCACTGGCTGGCGTATTGATATTCTGACGGATGACGAAGAATCAGCGCGTCGTGCAGAAGAATTCAATCGTTTGTCGGCTATTTTTGTGGAAGCGTTGAATGTGGAAGAAGTAATCGCGCATCTGCTTGTGGCGGAAGGCTTTAGTTCAGTGGAAGAAGTGGCATTCGTGCCGTTGGAAGATCTGGCAAGCATTGAAGGATTCGACGAAACCGTGGCGGGTGAGTTGCAATCACGCGCAAGCGATTGGATTGAACAGCAACGTGTGGACACACAAAATAAATTGCGCGATATGGGTGTACAA
>JBILIE010000104.1:0-5939 GCA_044350115.1 Rickettsiales bacterium | reverse complement strand
CTATGCCGCAAGCTTTTCCAACCCCCTATCCGCAGAAACCCACAACAAAGGCTAAAATACAACAATCTCTGCCGCTTTTTCAACCTCAATCATAGGTCTTATAGTTGGTCGTACCAATAAGATAGTCAATATCAGTTCCGTTGCTGGAGAGTGGCACCATCAGGCTACGATAGCGAACCTCTTTGCCATTCATAAAAAATTGAGAGGATTCGGAAACGGGGGCACGCTGTGCAATCACCTTATCGTAAAAGCCTATCAAATTACCGAGCATTGAGGTGCTCATCGCTTCTTCTACGGGCATGCCCGTCACATCTTCCCCCAATACGCTAATCAGCTCTGGGCCAAAAAATTGGAATGTGTGTTCACCATCGGCGCGCCAATGGATAGTAAACGTAAAATGCCACATTTCTGAAATTTCGCGAATATTGACATCCGCAAGCGACGGAAATTCACGCGTGGCACGAATGCGATTCCAATAGGAAAGCAGCCTGAAGGTTAGCCTCTGTTCGGTTCCTGACATGTGCTATTGCTTAATCGATCGAAAAACATTGCACAAGCATTAACCTACTTTCTTGTCGTTCTGCCCCTGTAATCTATCTGCTAATGCAGCGGAAATCATTTCATCGAGATCGCCGTCTAGTACCCCCGCAGTGTCGCTGGTTTCCACATTAGTGCGCAGATCTTTTACCATCTGGTAGGGATGCAACACATAAGATCGAATCTGATGCCCCCAGCCGATTTCGGTTTTAGAATCGTTGAGTGCTTGCGCCGCCTCTTCCCGTCGCTGTAGCTCGCGTTCATAGATACGCGCCTTGAGCATTTGCATGGCTAAATGACGGTTCTGGTGCTGCGAGCGCGAGGTCTGACACTGCACCACAATCCCTGTGGGAAGGTGAGTAAAACGAATTGCACTATCGGTTTTATTCACATGCTGACCACCCGCACCCGAAGCGCGATAGGTATCCACGCGAATATCTTTTTCTAGCACCTCCACATCAATCGTTTCATCGATTTCAGGGTAAACCCACACACTGGCAAAGCTAGTGTGACGGCGTGCATTACTATCAAATGGCGAGATTCTTACCAGACGATGCACGCCTGATTCTGTTTTTGACCAGCCATAGGCATTGTGTCCCATTACATGAATTGTGGCCGATTTAATACCGGCTTCATCGCCATCGGATTCGTCGATTATCTCAGTTTTAAAGCCTTTGCGCTCTGCCCAGCGTTGATACATCCGATACAGCATCAATGCCCAATCCTGACTTTCAGTGCCGCCTGCGCCTGCATGAATCTCGATGAAGCAGTTATTGGCATCTGCCTCGCCCGAAAGCAGGCTTTCTAGCTCTAAGCGGCTTATCTTTTTGGCGAGACTGGCAAGGCCTGCCTCCCCTTCTGCCACTGTCGCGGCGTCTTCTTCGGCCTCCCCTAACTCAACCAATGTCACATAATCTTCCAGCTCCAAAGAAAGCGCCTTGGTTTGGGTGATCATCTGGCTGAGTGCAGTGCGCTCTTTCAGCAGCTTCTGCGCTCGCGCCTGATCGCTCCAGATTTCGGGATCTTCTGCCTGAGCATTCAGATCGTCTAGCTGAATCAGCGCATTATCCCAGTCAAAGATACCTCCTGAGCAGTCCTAAGGATTGCTCGATCTGGTTAACCGCGTTTTGTGTTTCGGCTTTCATTAATACAACCCTCCCGTACCTTGATCTGAATCTAATCGCCCACCATTAAAATTGCGCTTTCTTCTGGCAAGCCCACCGCCTAAACGAACTGCGGGTTCGTCATCCCGAAACTCATATTGCTCATCCACATCAGGCTCTTCATCTTCTCCGAAAATAATTTTTGGGTTTTTGGGTTTCATTTTGCGAGAATCCGTTGCAGGAATTTGTTCTTGGGGCAATATTTTCACAGCATCTACTGCGGTTGAACCACTTTTCGCCTCTGCGTTTGGCAATGCCGCATCCAAGGCGGGCGATGGCATCATGCGTGAAGGTTGTCGAATCTTAAACGCCTCTAAAATCACATTGCCACCCGAACCTGAAGTCGGACGACCACTCCAGCGGTCTACTTTTGTCAACTGAATACCTTTGGGAATCGTAAAGTCACGGCTTGGTTTACCCTTCGCCGCTAATTCCATAAACTTAATAAATCCGGGAAGCGCCACACTGCTGCCCGTTTCCTTTTCACCCAATGATTTGGGTTGATCATACCCTACATACAATCCCACGACCAGATCGGGCGAGAAACCCACAAACCACGTATCACGGCTATCGTTGGTTGTGCCCGTTTTACCCGCAATCGGTAATCCAAGGGATTTGGCCCTAATCGCCGTACCGCGCTCCACCACGCCTTGTAAAATAGAGATCATTTGATAATCTGTTGCAGGATCAATCACCTTCTCGCGATTATCCATGATGGGCGGAGGAGTGCGTTTTATCTCGGTATCTTTAGGGATAGTATTTTGCTGACACTGCCCACATTCGCGCGGGTCACGGCGATAAATGATTTTGCCATAGCGATCATCAATACGCTCGATAGGAGAAGCTTCCACACGCTTGCCGCCATTGGCAATCATTGCATAAGCATTAACCATTTTGAGCAAGGTGGTTTCATGCGACCCCAGCACCGCAGAATATTCTGCAGGAAGATCTTTATAAATCCCCATGCGCCTACCCATTTCACGAATACGCTTAATCCCCATGCGACTGGCGAGATACACCGTCATCATATTCACGGATTTTTCCACCCCAATACGCAGTGGCACAGGCCCCATATAGGTATTGTGATAATTCTGCGGAGTCCAGTTAGGCAATCCGGGGCCTTGCGGCAATGAAATAGGTGAATCCCATAAAATACTCGCTGGGGTGTATCCCGCCTCTAAACCTGCCAAATAGACAAAAGGTTTAAACGTAGAACCAGGCTGGCGTTGCGCTTGTGTGGCTCGGTTAAACTGCGTTCCCAACGCGCTATACCCACCCGTAAGTGCCAAAATGCGGCCAGTATGTGGATCCATCACCACCAGCCCCCCATTGACTTTCGGAATTTGCAGCAAGCGATATTTCTGCGACATTACCTTGCCGTCAGCGTCTATAACAGGCTCTATCAGCACCACATCCCCCACCATTAGCACCTCTTTGGCGCTAGAAACGGCGGCACCCATTTGAGTCTCGGAAACAAATCGACGTGCCCAACGCATTTGCTCAATCGGAATATCGCCCTTCTTGAGTCTCAGCGGCAACACACTCACGCCAGAATCGCTAACATTATCCACTACCGCCAGATCCTGCTCGTCATAGAGCGGAACAGTGGCGGTGAGTTCTTCTAATTTACTTTTCCATTCTTCTAATGTCGGCAAGGTGACGACTGGCCCGCGATAGCCATGACGGCGATCATATTCCACCAAAGCATGACGCAGCGCTGTATCCGCATATTGCTGCAAAGCGGGATCCAGTGTTGTTTTGACAAACAAACCGCCCTCATACAACACTTCCGATCCATACATTTTTGCCAAACGCCTTCTGACTTCTTCTGCAAAAAAGGGAGCTTTGACGACTTCGGCTTTATCCCGCTCGCGCAACGTGATGGGGGAGGAAGTGGCAATATTAGCCTCCTCCTCTGTGATCTTATCATCCTCTTGCAGACGGCTAATCACCCAATCGCGACGTGCTTTTGCCGCTTCATAATTTTTATTCGGATGGTAATTAGAGGGCGCTTTGGGCAATGCCGCAAGATACGCTGCCTCTGCAACGGTTAATTCTTCCAGTGTTTTATTGAAATAGTTCAGTGCCGCCGCCGCGACACCATAAGAACCACTTCCGAGATAAATCTCGTTCAGATATAATTCCAGAATCCGATCTTTGCTGTAAATACGATCGATACGAAAGGCCAGAATCGCTTCTTTAATCTTACGTTCAAGCGAACGCTCATTCGTCAGCAAAAAGTTTTTTACCACCTGCTGCGTAATGGTTGAGCCCCCCACCAGCGACCTGCCAGACGCATAATTGTTCACATTCGTCAGCATCGCCCGTGCAAGGCTGAAAAAATCAATGCCACCATGCTCATAGAAGTTTTTATCCTCTGCCGATAAAAAAGCTTCTTTCACGCGTCTGGGGATTGCATCCAGTGGCAAATATAAACGATGCTCCGCTGCATATTCCGCCATCAAGCGTCCATCATTCGCATAAATACGGGTAATAATGGGCGGCTCGTATTTTGCTAATTTGGTAGGATCGGGCAGATCACTACTATAGCTATAAAACACTGCCAGCACCACAAAACAGCCAATCACAAAACAGCCCAGCAATGCCGAGATACAAGCAATTAAAAGTTTAGAGAATCGGGATTCTGTATTCATGATTTTATTGTATCTTTCCAGCGGGGCAGTCTATTCATGTGAACGCTGTTCTGCAAAATAATTCGTAATCCCCTGCACTAATCCCTGCACCACATGCTCGCGGTGGCGGCTGGATTGTATAACCTGTTCCTCTTCAGGGTGCGAAAGAAAACCAATTTCCACCAAAGCCGAAGGTATATCGGGTGCTTTTAACACAGCAAACCCCGCATAGCGATGGGTGTTATTCAGCAGAGCCACTTTCCCTTGCATTGCCTCCACAATATGTTCTGCAAGGAGAATAGACTTATTTTTAGTGTCGCGCTGCGCCAGATCAATCAGAATATCCGCCACATCTTGATCTTGTGTGTCTAAATTAATCTCGGCCAGTACATCCACCTTGTTTTCTTGCGCTGCCAGCGCCTCCGCTTCTGCATCAGACGATTCTTCTGACACAGTGTAAACGGAAAGCCCGCGTGCGCTGCTATTTAAGGCAGAATCCGCATGGAGTGAAACAAACAAATTCGCTTTCATCCGACGCGCAATATGAAAACGCTCCCGCAGCAAAATGAACCGATCATCCGAACGTGTCAGCGCCACACGATATTTCCCGCTAGATTCTAATGCATTTTTTAATGCTTTTGCATAATCCAGCGTTACCGTCTTCTCGTGGGTTTTGTTGCGCCCAATCGTACCAGGATCCTGCCCACCATGCCCTGCATCTATCACAATCAATGGCTTAAGTGGCAATACAGGTTTTGCCTCTTGTTGCGCGGCGGGCACCTCTGACTGCGTTAACGGAGTCGGCTTATTCTGGGGAGTCGGTGTCGCCGAAAAAGGCGCTGCCGCATACCGTCCCTGAGAAGGCGCACCAGAGGGGGGAGCTGCCACAGCTGGACGCTTTATCGCCTCCAGCTCCCTATCATAGGGGCTTATCATGACAGGCGCTTTGCTACGCCAAGGAGTAGGCTTAAGGGATTTGGGGGCAGAAGGGGGCGTTTGCACTTCGGGTGCGTTAACAGGCTGAATTCCCTGCAATTGATACGAAATCTCTGCCGTAGGAGCATTCGCATCACTCAAAGGCTTCATCACTACAGACTGGTTCAAATCCAACACCACACGCGATATTTGATCGTCAAAACGTGCATAACGCACATTTTCAATCAACTGACCATTATATTGTTTTAAATCTTCCGCCGAAACGCGCCACTGAAAGGGCGGCAGGTCAATCACCATCCGTGGCGGGTCAGGCAACAAAAATGCGCGGTGCAATACAGGCTGCGAGAGCTTTAAGGTGATCACCTCCCCCTCATGCACGCCCCTAGGTTGTATAGCCATCCCCACCACCTGTAACCCCTCCGCGCTTGCGGCCATTGGCAGCAAAACGGTACAAATAAGGCTAATAGCCCCTATAACAGCTGAGCGCAGCGCGTTCATTCTCTCTCGATCAATTTGGTGATTGCGAAAATCGACAACGTATTTATAGTAGACTTCAGAGCGAACCAAGTATGTTTTACGTTCTTTCCACAGTTAATGTGAGAAATGCAGCGATAGTGACATCTTTTGGGGGAGAAAACAGAATTTCCATCATGCTGCGGGGGACAACCTG
>JBILIE010000103.1:0-5962 GCA_044350115.1 Rickettsiales bacterium | reverse complement strand
ACTAATGACAAATTCAAAAAACTGGCTTAATAAGTGAGCCATGATGAAACACGCCACAGAACCCAAACTCAAAGTCACGCCGCTTTATCACCGCGTATTGTTCAAAATTTCAGGTGAAGCCCTGATGGGCGATTTGCAATATGGCCAGTGCCAGCAAACGCTGCACCGCATTAGCGACGATATTAAACAAGCCGTGGAAATGGGCGTGGAAGTGTGTGTTGTCGTCGGTGGCGGCAATATTTATCGTGGAATGTCAGGCGCATCAGTCGGTATGGAGCGTGCGAGCGCGGATTATATGGGCATGATTGCGACGGTGCTCAATGCCCTCGCCCTGCAAAATGTGTTGGAGCAAAAAGGCTGCCAAACCCGCGTGCAATCTGCCATTCATATGATGGAGGTCTGCGAGCCTTACATCCGCCGCAAAGCCGTGCGCCATATGGAACAAGGTCGAGTAGTGATTTTTGCTGCGGGCACAGGTAATCCATTTTTCACTACTGACACTGCGGCGGCGTTGCGCGCCATTGAAATGGGCTGCGATGCAATGCTAAAAGGCACACAAGTTGACGGCGTTTACGACAGCGATCCAAAGAAAAATCCCGATGCGATTCGCTACGACACCCTCAGCTATCAGGAAGTATTACAGCGCGATTTAAAAGTGATGGACGCCACCGCCATTGCATTGGCGCGTGAAAACAAAATCCCTATCCTCGTCTTTTCGATTCAGGAGCAAGGGCATCTCTGCAAAGTGCTTTGCGGCACAGGTTTGCACACACTCATTCAAGAATAAACTAAAAGGAATTACTATGTCAGTTGTTCACGATATCGCCGAACTCCGCCGCCGCATGGAAGGCGCACTCAAAGCCCTGCACCACGAATTTGGTGGGTTACGCACGGGGCGCGCTTCCGCCAATTTGCTCGATACCATCACGGTAGAAGCCTATGGGAGCAACATGCCGCTCAACCAAGTGGGCACGGTGAGTGTGCCAGAGCCGCGCACCCTCAGCGTCAGCGTCTGGGATAAAGGCATGGTAAAAGCCGTGGAAAAAGCCATCACCAACGCCAATCTCGGCCTGAACCCGATGTCAGATGGTCAGACGGTGCGCGTCACCCTGCCCGAAATGTCCGAAGAACGTCGCAAAGAGATGGTAAAAATTGCGGGTAAATACGCCGAAGAAGGCCGCATCGCCGTGCGTAACGTCCGCCGCGACGGGATGGATTATTATAAGAAACAAGAAAAAGATAAGGCAATTTCGGAAGACGAGTTGCACAAACATTCCGATGAAATTCAGAAACTCACCGACGATTTTGTGAAGAAAATTGACGAGCTATTGGCGCAAAAAGAAAAAGACATCATGGTGGTGTAATGACATCTCCTCACTTTTCGTCATTGCGAGGTGAAACCGACCCGAAGGTAGGCGCAAGCCAAACAATCCAGCCTTGCTTGTGTGGATTGCTTCGTCGGCAAGGCCTCCTCGCAATGACGTAGGAGTACTAAATATGCTTTTTGCCAAAAGCACTCCCAGCAACACTGAACCCATTTCCGCCTCCCCCGCGCATGTCGCCATCATCATGGACGGCAATGGTCGCTGGGCGCATAGCCAAGGTTTGCCGCGCATGATGGGGCATCGCAAAGGAGCGGAAGTGCTGCGTAAATTGCTACTTCCGACCAAAACCCTCGGCATTAAATACCTCACGCTTTATGCGTTTTCCTCCGAAAATTGGGGACGACCTGCTGAGGAAGTAAGCGACCTCATGGGGCTGCTACAATATTACATCGAACAAGAACTTGCGCTAATGCGCGAGCATCAAATTCGACTGCATGTGATTGGCGATCTCTCGCTGTGCAGCAAAGGCATGGCCGCTAAAATCACGCAAGCGATGGAGCAAACTGCGGCTTATGATTCACTGCATCTGACTATTGCGCTGAGCTATGGCAGCCGTCAGGAAATCACCCAAGCCATGAAGCGTATTGCGGCAGAAGGCATTGCGCCCGAAAAGATCGACGAAAATCTAATCGCAAAATATCTTTATACGGCAGAATTGCCCGACCCTGATTTGCTGATTCGCACAGGCGGCGAGCAACGCCTGAGCAACTTCCTGCTCTGGCAATCGGCCTATACCGAATTTTATTTCATGCCCATTTTGTGGCCTGATTTTTCGGCAGAAGATTTGCAAAAAGCAGTCGCAGATTTTTCCAGCAGAGAGCGACGGTTTGGCAATGTCTAGGGATTGGTCGAGCCTTAAACAACGAGCAATTACAGGCGTGGTGATGCTCGTGGTGGCCTTAGCGGTGCTATGGCTGGGTGGCATCGCGTTCACGCTCGCTATTGCACTTGTTGCACTGCAGATGATGCGCGAATGGGTAGAGCTGCGCCCGCAAGGAACATGGCGATGGAAAGTAACGGGAACGATCTATTGCGCCCTGCCCTGCTTCTCGCTGATATGGCTGCGCAACATTGACCTTGCTATCACGCTTTACCCTATTGCCATGATTATCGCGACCGATATCGGGGCTTATTTTGCGGGTAAAATGATAGGCGGCGTAAAGCTCGCTCCTCGCATCAGCCCCAACAAAACATGGGCGGGATTACTCGGAGGCATGGTCGCGTCCATGCTGGTGGCAGCGCTACTGCGCGACTTTGTGGCATGGCCTTACCCACTAATAGCCGCACTTGCATTGGGCAGCGCCATCACAGTGCTGGCACAAGCGGGAGATTTGCTGGAATCATGGCTCAAACGCATTCACAACGTCAAAGACAGCAGCAATATCCTGCCTGGCCATGGCGGATTGCTTGACCGTATGGACGGCTATGTATTTGCGTTGCCTATTTATCTAATACTACTCCTTGGAGCTTAAAGATAAACCGTCGGGTCAGCCACCCCTGCTTCGCGAAAGCCCTTTTTGCGTAATTGGCAGGAGTCGCAATGGCCGCAAGCCTCGCCCTTTTCATTCGGATCATAGCAACTCAGTGTCTGTGTATAATCCACACCCAGAGCGACTCCGCGCTGAATAATCTCAGCTTTGGTAAGATGAATGAGAGGCGTGTGAATCTTTATCCGCTGCCCCTTCTCAACCCCATAGGCCGTGGCCAGATTCGCCATCTGCTCAAACACCGCAATAAACTCTGGGCGACAATCGGGATAGCCGCTGTAATCTACCGCATTCACGCCGATAAAAATATCGTAAGCCTTCAGCACCTCTGCATAGGCCAGCGCGAAGGAGAGAAAAATCGTGTTGCGTGCCGGAACATAAGTGATGGGAATATCATGCGCCATCTCGGCATCGCTGCGGTCTTTGGGCACGGCGATATCTGCCGTGAGTGCCGATCCGCCAAACAGGCGCAAATCAATCTCGGCAGTTTTATGCTCCGCCACGCCCAGCATCTTTGCCACCCGCGCCGCCGCCTCCAGCTCCGCCAAATGCCGCTGACCGTATTTGAAACTGATAGCATGGATCTGATATCCCTCCGCCCGCGCCATCGCGCCCACGGTAGCGGAATCGAGACCGCCGGAGAGTAATAATACTGCTTTTTTCATCAATCTATCCCCGCGAGTTTGTGGGTTTGAATCGATACTTTATAACCATGTCGCTGTGCCAATGCCAGCACATGCTCCAGATTCGCCAGATTTTTTAACGCATCATATTCATCCATCGCCTGAATCCAAACGGGCGCGCTCACACTTCCCTGCCCTACTTCTGGCACTGCATCCCCTGCGGCTAATACGAATTTGAATGCTGTAATGCGCGCCAGTAAATCAGGCCGAATCGGCACGGCAGATTTGGGGGAACAGATGATATCCACTCCTTGCGGCAACTCGCGCCAGAGGGTTCCGTTGGTTTCGATTTGTGGAGTGAAGCCAGCAGCCAGCAGGGCTTCGCAGAGTAGCGCGATGGGCTGACGCAAAGGCTCACCGCCTGTAATCACCACCAACTTACGGCCATCTTCCGCCAGTGCATACACTTCGGCCAGCACTGCCTCCAGCGTCATTTCGTGGAAGCTCTCAAATTCAGTATCGCAAAATGCACAGGCAAGGTTACACCCCCCCAGCCGCACAAACACCGAAGCCACCCCCGTATGCGGCCCCTCGCCCTGCACGGTAGGGAAGATTTCCTGCACCTGCAGAATGCTGCCATCGCCTTTCAGGGGGCGGCGTTTTGGATTTTGTCCGAACATTTTTTCTTCGTCATTGCGAGGAGGCATCGCCGACGAAGCAATTCATCTCACCACCGTGCTGGATTGCCGCGCTTCGCTCGCAATGACGCCTTATTTTACTACCGTTAAACAAAACACCACCTTCATGCCCTCAAGCTCCTGCTCGGTGACGTGCTTTCCTTCAGCCTTGCCCAATGTCAGCGAAGTCGCCAGCACTGCGGCAGAAATATCGGCGGTATGCGCCGCAATCGCCTCCGCCACTTCGCCCGAAGTTTCCACGATGAGCGCGATACGATCAGACACATTCAGTCCCGCATCCTTGCGCGCCTGCTGCACCATGCGGATGAAATCGCGGGAGTAGCCTTCCAGTTTTAGTTCTGGCGTAATGTTGAGGTCGAGCACCACAAGCGCATCGTTAGTGGAAAGCGCCGCTGCGCTATGTTTGTAAGTTTCATTGGGTTCGAGAACAAAACGACAATCAACATTTTGCACAAGATTAATGCCAGCTATTTCAATGCTTCCATTTTGTTGCGGTATATATTCATGCTTTTTTGAAGCCGAGAGTATATCTTTCATTTTTTGAGGATATTTTTTACCAACTACAGCAGAGAATATCTCGAGTTTTCCTGTAGCATATTTTGGTATTTCATCCTGTGATAGATACATAACCTCTTTGACATTAATTTCTTCCTTAATCAGAGAGTCATAATAACTTGTATCCATAATGAAATTCACACCAAATACTTTTATAGATTTGAGCGGCTGACGAACACGTGTATTTGCCTTGTTGCGTACAGCTAATGCTGCATTACAAATATCACGAACAAAATCCATAGTTCTGATATGTTCAACTTCCAGAGGGAACTTTCTCACATCAGGGAAATCTGCCAAATGCACACTCTCACCCACCGCCAACCCCTGATACACCGCATCCAACGTCATCGGCAGCAACGGCGCGGCGGCTTGGCACATGGTTACCAGCACGGTGTAGAGCGTATCGTAAGCGGCCTGATCCGTCGCGGCACCGTCTTCATTCCAGAAGCGATCTTTATTGCGGCGGATATACCAGTTGTTCAGCACCTCAAAAAATGCCGAAAGCGCATCGCAGGCCGTGGGTGTATCATAGGCATCTAACCCGCGCTGAATTTCGCTTGCGGCCTCGCGGCACTTCGCCAAAATATAGCGATCCATCAGGTTTTCGCTACCAGTGCTAAACTTCGCCTGCACCCCATCCGCATTCGCATAAAGCGTGAAGAAATTATACGCATTCCAGATCGGCTTGATATGCAGCCGCACCACGTCGCGGATAAACTTGCCTTCGGGGTCAACCATCAAATCAGAGCCGCGCATCACAGGGGAGGAAATCATCAGCCAGCGCAGCGCATCCGCGCCGAATTGGTTGATTACCTCCAGCGGGTCTTTGTAGTTTTTTAGGCGTTTGGAGTATTTCAAGCCCGTTTCGGCATCCAGCACCACGCCGTGGCAGATGCAGTTTTTGAACGGCGGTTTGTCGAACAGCGCGGTGGAAAGCATAATCAGCGTGTTAAACCAGCCACGCGTCTGCCCCACATATTCGGTGATGAAATCGGCAGGGAAATGCGTCTCAAACCATTCCTTATTCTCAAACGGATAATGCACCTGCGCGAAAGGCATAGAGCCGCTTTCGAACCAGCAATCGAACACATCGGCCACGCGCTGCCAATGGCTGCCATCTTTGGCGGTTTTCAGCTCGTCAATATACGGGCGGTGTAGGTCTTTCACTTCCACGCCGAAGAAATCTTCCAGCTCGGCAATGCTACCAAAAACCT
>JBILIE010000102.1:0-5964 GCA_044350115.1 Rickettsiales bacterium | reverse complement strand
ACCATTGCGGTGTTGACCGTCGCAGGCCTTTCAGGCTCACTGATTCCGCTGATGCTGCATCGCTATAAAATTGACCCTGCCATCGCTTCTGGCGTGTTCCTTACCATGCTTACGGATGTGCTGAGCTTCTTCTGCTTCCTCGGACTGGCGGCATGGGTGGTGTTGTAAAAGAGGTGCTAGGGGTGCTAAGAAGGTGCTAATGTGCTATCATTTCAGCACCTTTATTTAGCACCTTCTGCTTAGTTATTCTTTGCTACTAATCAGCCGAATATTCTGCAACAGGCTCATTGCTGGCTCTGCCTCGCCTTCGTCTTCTTCTGCTGTCGATAATTGATCGAAGCGGCTGCGTTCCATCGCGGCGGTTTTGTCGGTGCGTTTGAATTTTCCGTCCACAAAAGCGCCGTCTTCAATCGACAGGATTTCGTGCATGATCGTGCCTTCGACTCGGCATGAATTATAGAGATGCACGTCACGCGCTTTCACCAGCCCGCGCACTTGTCCATAAATATGTACGACTTCGCCATTCACATCGCCCATCACGCTGCCGTCTTTACGCACAATCACTTTATCGGCGCGCACATTGCCCTGCACGCGGCCTTCAATATCCACCGTGCCCTCGCTGATTAGATTGCCGAGAATATCCATATCGCCCGCAATAATCGATGGCGAAAATTTGCGATTCGCATCGCGGTTTTTAGCTTTTCTGCTTTTGAACATAATATCCTGCTTTAACAAAATTGGCGGGGTTGAGGGGGCGCCCGTTAAAATAAACCTCATAATGCAAATGCGCACCCGTGCTGCGGCCTGTGGAGCCTTCATAGCCGATCAACGTGCCTTCTTTTATGCGCTGACCAGGGCGCACCGCCACTTTGCTTAAATGGGCATAGCGCGTGGCAAGGCCAAGGCCGTGGGTGATTTCAATCTGGTTGCCATAAGCATTTTGCCAGCCTGCAAATTTCACCACGCCCTCATTAGTGGCAAAAACAGGCGCGCCTGACGAAAGGGAAAAATCCATCCCCGTATGCATTGCCCAGCGGCGATTGAAGGGATCCAGACGGCGGCCAAAGCCACTAGTGATTTTCGCGCCACGCATGGGAACGCCCAGCGGCATCCGCGCCACAATGCTATCAAGCAACATCATCTGCTCAATATTACCCTCAATACTGCGTCCGAGTTTTTCAGGAAAATACGGGCCACCTTGCGCTTTCAGATTTTCTGCTGTCACCAGCTCGTCTTTCGGCAAAGTGCGCCGCGCCGCAGCTTTCATCCGCTCAGGATTAAATCCAGCGATTTTAATCACATCCGTCAGCTCACGGATTTTGCCTTTGGTACGCACCTGTACCGCTTCCACAATTTGCTGATTTTCTTCCTGTAATTTAGAAATGCGTTCTTCGAGGAAATCCACACGGCTCATCAGGCGCTCATGCGCTTCGCCGCTGACTTCTTCGTCTTCGTCGTGGCTGTCCACTTCCATCAAATCAGGGATGCTGAATTCTTTATCCAGCGTATGTTGCTTAAGCACAAATTGTGCGTATTCGCCCAACTCGCCTTTGTTTTCTTTCAGCTTCATCAAATCGCGTTTAAGCAGGCTATATTCTTCGCCAATTTGCCTGGTTTTCATCGTCGTGGATTCAAGCTGGCGGTCTTTTTGTTCCATCACCGATTGCGAGGCCATATAGCTGCCGGTGGAGTAAGAAATCCAGCAAAACGCGCCAATCATCGACACCAGCACGATCGCCTGTGTTTTGCCGCCCAGCGCATATTGGTCAATCGACTGATCGCAGGTCACAATAATGGTACGACGGCGGAAGATTTGGCTAATCGAATGAACAAGGTTGTGAATCAGATTTTTCTGACGTCTCGAATTCATGCAGTTCCCTCAAGTTTTTCGTTTTTTTGCGCCATTTTTTGGCGGCAGTGTTTCGGTTACCTTGAAGACAGCGCCTGTAAGTACGCAGCGTGCCTAAATTTCATGCTTCAGCAATGCCAGATAAAACCCATCACTTTGATGGCTATGTGGCAGAAACTGTAGCGAAAGCGCAATTTTTGCTGTTTCTTTATTCCACATTTGGGCAAGAGGGGCAACCCTGAAGTTTATATTATTGGTTAAAAAATCGTTAACACACTGAATATTTTCACTTTCCAGCAACGAGCAGGTGACGTAACACAAATACCCCCCTTTTTTAACCTTTTGCGCCGCTTTTTGCAGGACGATAGATTGAAGCTGCTGATATTCAGCTATCTTCTTTGGGGTCAGCCGCCACGGCAAATCGGGGTGGCGGCGAATTGTCCCCGTACCACTACACGGCGCATCTACCAGCACAATATCTGCAAGGGGCAATGTATCCGAAGCCAATTCCCATTTCACAATGCAAGCCGCCCCCGCCCTTGCTGCCCGTGGCGTTAGCTGTGACAGCCGCTTTGCGTCCCAATCCCATGCAATAATTTCTGCGTGATTGTTAAGCGCCGAAGCCAAAGCCAGCGATTTCCCCCCGCCCCCTGCACAATAGTCGATGATCTTTATTAGGGGGGGCATACTCCCCCGAGCTGCGCTCTCAAGTTCTTCTTTTGAATGGGTATTCTCCCCAAACCCCACACTTTGCGCCTCGCCTTGCTCGGTTTGGAGGGCTAAAAGCAAGTTTTGAATTACCCCCTGCGACCCCCTATCCTGCACCTCCGCCCAGCCATTTAAATAAGTCTGCGTCTGGGTGATATTCGCGTGACGCGGCGCTTCCAGCCCTTCGGGCAGGCCTTCAATCGGCGTGGTTTCGACACCTTCTTTCGCAAGGGCGGCTCTGGCAGCTTCGCGGGTGGTTTTAATCAGATTGACGCGCAAATCTACGGGCGCAGGTTCTTGCAATGCGGCATTCAGTGCGTCGGCTTCTTCGCCATATTGCTCGCGCAGTAAGGCATCCAGCCATTCAGGGAGCAGCGAGTGGCGAGTGGTGAGTGGCGCGTGAATCATGTGCAATTCCGCATCGCTCAAAGGTGGTGCACCATATTTCCCGCCTTCGCAGAGTGCCGTTGCTTCTGCTCCCGCAAAGCAAATCGCAAGGCTGCGTCCATTTTCAGGCAAGCCACCACTCGCGCATTTTGCTTTTGCTGCACCTAATCCACGCAACAATGCAAATAACGATTCCTGCAATGCGCGGCGATCACCGCCGCCAATATATCGGCGTTCACGCATATAGGCTTTCAGCACCAGCTCCGCCGGTCGCGGCGAGTCGCGCTGCCATTCGGCAAGCAACAGATCCGTCAGTTCAATAAGTGCAGCGAAACGTGCAGCGGGGGTCATGCGCCTAATCCAACGTCACATCGGCGCGGTCGGGCGTATCGCCTGCGCCTTCAATGCCTTTGGCTTTGACGATAATTTTATCCTGCGGCAGGCCTGCTTCGATCAGGAAAGCGCGCAGTGCGAGCGCCCGTGAGAGCGAAACCATATTGGCGGCTTTGGCTTCTTCTTCCTTGCCGCTGGCATAAGAAACCACGGTCAGGCGCTTTTTGCCCGCTTTGGCTTGTTTGGCGAGCGCGCTCAATTTTTCTTTCATCCCTGCGGGGATTTCGGTCGTATCGCGGCCATAGACCACCTGTAGCGAGCCGCTATTTGTGGAAGGAGGAGGCGTAAGCTTGGGCATCTCCGCTTTTGCCACTTCCATTTCTTTATCCGCGTTTTTGTTTTTCTCGATCGGTTGATTATTTTTTTCTACCATTTCGAGATCTTCCGTCAGCGGAGGCGCAACCAGCGGCGGCAGCGATTCTACCGCAGCAAAATCCGCAGGCATTTCGGGCATTTTCAGCGGTTCGTCCTGCGATTTGAGTCGTGGTGGCGGAGTGAGCATTGGCATTTTGAGCACATGCTCTTTTTCTTTTTCGGGCTTCGTTTCGGGCGCAAACTCTGGCATTTTGAGCATGGGCGCTGATTCTTTTTTCGCTTCAGGCGGCGTGGGAGCCTCCAGCGATGGCAGCGGAGGTAATTCAGGCGTCTTTGCGGGCTTGGGGGCAACGAGAGGTGGGAAGGGCAAAGGCTCGGGTGCCTTGATTTTCGGCAATTCTTTCTTTTTCTCTTTTTCTTTTGGCTTAGTGTCTTTTTTGCCTTCTTCCATTTTGGCCACCAGCTCAGGCGGGGGCATGGGCGCATCGGTCAATTCTGGCGGTGGGGTTGGCGCGGCCACTTCCTCGCCTTGCGGCAAAGCGGGCATCACTACTTCGTCTTTGGGGGCGGATGTTTCTTTTTTATTCGATAAAATACGCTTGAAAGTGCGCGTCAACCCTGGGAACCAGCCGCCATCGTCTTTTTCTTCTACTTCCACGGGCGCATCCTGCAACGGGGGCGGAGTGGGTGGAGTCGGGGTAACATCCTCCAATACGGGCAATGCAGGCACGTTGGTAGGCGCAGGAGGTGCTTCTGCACTCAGCGAGGGGGTATCAATCGGTGGCAGCGATTCTAAATCAGGCAGGCCAGAGGTGGTGGGCAGCGGCGGCAATTCCTCTTGCTTGGGTTCTTCAGCCTTAGGCGTTGGCGGCATGGGCTGCGGAATCGGCGGCGGCGATTTTTCGTTATTCAGCGAGGGGAAGGGCGAAGCCTCTTCGGCCTTTTCCCCCGCTTTTTCCTCGGGCTTCTTCTCTTCGGTTTTGGGCGCGTTTTCCTTCAGCCATTCTTGGCTGTCTTTGGGCAATTCAGGCAGTTTCAGATCCGTATCCACTTTGGGCGGCTCGGCCACGGGCGGCAGCAACTCAACTGGCGGCAAAGGTTGCGCCGAAGGTTGCTCGGTCAAAGGCGGCAATACAGGCGGGGGGGGCGCAGGAGTGAGCACAGGCTCTGGAGCGGGAGCGGGAGCGGGTTCAGGCGCGGGCGTAGGCGTAGGCACTACAGGCGGCGGCGCGGGTTCTGGCGCAGCAGGAGGAGGTGCGGGAGGAGTGGGCGCAGGTGCAGGAATAGGCGGCGGCGGCGGCACCACTTGGCCTTGTTGCGCCAATTGGGCATCCATCTGCGCCTGATTTTGCGCCAGCGGATCAGGGGTTTGCGGCGGTGGCAATTGCGCGGGCACATTCGGTGCCACAGGCGGCGGCATTGGCGCAGGGGCGGGTTGCGGCTGATAGGTGGAATAGGGGCTTTGATCATCCACCATCCCCATCTGATTACGCGCCTGATCGATGCGCTGTTGCGCCCATTCGGGCGGTGGTGGGGCTTGGTTGGGATAAGCGCTCTGCGGCGGCAAAGAGGCAGGAGGCATCGCCTGTGCATAGGGGTCGTATTGCGGTTGCGGCTGGGGCGGGGGTGCATATTGCGGCTGCTGTGGCTGTTGCTGTGGCGCAGGAGCGGGGGGAGCCGCCGCCACTGCCGCACCCGCCGCTTGCAGCGATTGCAGCACTTCCAAATTCACTTCAATACTGGGCAAAGGCTTGGCGCCATAGGGCATCTGCGCCAATGCCTCGCCCGCAAATAACGGGACAAAGACCACTGCCGAGGCCAGTAGTAATGCGCGATGTGTCGAAATTTTTCCCATGACCCCTGTAGTATCCCACAAGGGTATAGCAGAGGCATTTTAGGAAAGGAAGATCAGATGACAAGCAAGCGGATTAATGGTCGATTGCCTAAATTCTAAAACCCCTCCCAGCAAGTGCGAAGCGGCGGCACGCCGAGGGAGAGAGCGTGAGATCGGAGGAGTTCCCCCCAGTACACTTTACTTCAGCAGCTTCAGCAGCTCGCCATGTATCTTAGGATTCCCCGCCAGCAGCGTATCGGCATTGCCGAGATCATCGTCGCCCGTGAGGGTGGTGACGATTCCGCCTGCTTCTCTTACCAGCAAAATACCTGCCGAAATATCCCAGCGTTTGAAGTAATTGTACCAGCCGCCATCATAACGCCCAGCGGCGATATAGGCGAGATCCAGCGCGGTCGCGCCCATCATCCGCACGCCCTTGGAATAGCGTATGGTTTTGTTGAACATTTCGGAAGATTTG
>JBILIE010000101.1:0-5973 GCA_044350115.1 Rickettsiales bacterium | reverse complement strand
CATTCTCTGGTTCTGAATTAACATCCGCACAGCTTGCAGGAATTTACGCAAAAATTGATGATAATAAAATATCCAATATGCTCACTGCTGCGCCTGAAGATTTTATAATGTTTGAGTATAATGATCGCGGCAATTACATACCATTTAAGCAGGCATCTGAAGGCCAGCAAGCCGCAGCCTTATTAAACCTTCTCCTAAGACAAGAGGCTGGAACACTGATTATCGATCAGCCAGAAGATGATTTAGATAATAAGGTTATTATGAGCATCGTTAAACTTGTTCAAACTACAAAGAGAAAACGCCAACTATTCTTAGCCACGCATAACCCCAATTTTGTTGTAAATGGCGATGCGGATAAAGTTGTGGCTCTAATTCCGGGTGCGGACGCTGATGCGACAGGAGTTCAGACTACCAACGCTCGCATTGAGATTGAAGTTGATGGCGCAATAGAAACGCCCGACGTAAGAAAAACCATTACGGAAGTTATGGAGGGCGGAAAAAAAGCCTTTGAACTGAGAAGTAGAAAATATGCCTTCAACAGCACTAAATCATAAAATTTAATACTGAATCGATTAGCGTACAAATCAACTCAGTACATTTTCATAGTAATCTACTGAGTCTATTTTACTCAAGGGCTAAAAATTAGACCGTTTTAAGCAATTACGCAGCCACCCGAGTGCCGAGAATAAAGCGGGCATGTTCACGGCGGAGCATGGCGTAAGGAGCATCGTCCCAGAATTTTTCTTCATCCGCAAAAACATGGTCGCACATAACCTATTTTCATAAAGACCTCATGAGGAGTCAAAAAACAGATAGCGCTTATTTTTGTATTCACTTATGGTGGTGTTCTATGAGTAGAATCATTGTTTGTCTTTTTCTGGCTTTTACGCTTCTGGTTGCGCCTGCAATTAGCGCGGCAGGTTTGGATTGTGAGAGCAGCACTTGTCACCAGACAGAGCAATCGGATAGTCATTCTAAAAGTAGTAAATCAGACGAGAGTAAAACTGCAAAGGCAGGCCATCACTGTTGCTGCGTACACGCCTCTGCTCAAAACCCCAGTGATTCCTCTCAGGCCATGATTGCAATTACAACTAAAACCTTTGTGACGGGTGAAGACGAAGCCCTTGCATCAGCGGTTGTCGGGCCGCCCCTCAAACCCCCTTCCCACGCTTAATTCTTAAATAAGCGATTGTACTTAGTAATGCCGTATGTGGCATTCTTAGTGCCATGCGCCTTTCTTGTTTTTTAAAAGAATTATGTGTGAGAAATTTCCATGTTTATTAACTCCCCCCTTCCTTTGTGGTTGCTTTGCGCCACGGTTCTGACGAGCCACTCTGCTTTCGCGGTAGAGTCAAAAAGCCAAACTCATCCCGCACCTACTCTGAAAATAGCGGAAAATTCCAGCACTCTCACTTTGCAAAAGGCGATGACCAAAGCACTGGCGCAATCCCCTCGCTTACAGGCATTTAAGAGCCGTCTTGCTATGGCAAAGGGCGAACAGCAGCAAGCAGGGGCTTGGAGCAATCCAGAAGTTGGCATTGAAGCAGAAAATATCGGAGGCAAGGGCACGTATAAGGGCATTGATTCGGCAGAATTAACCTATGGTATTAGCCAAGAAATTCAGATGGGCGGAAAGATTTCAGCGCGGGAAACGATTGCGGGTGTCGGGCTTGAAATTGCAAGCCTTGCACAGCAAGCTGCCGCATTGGATGTGATGCAAGAGGTTACGATTGCCTACACACAGGCAGTGGCAGCCGAAGAAAATGTCCGACTTGCCACGGAGCAAAAAGCATTGGCACAGGATGTGTTGGAATCGGTGCGTATTAGAGTCGGTGCCGCCGCTGCGCCACTGATTCAGCAAAGCCGTGCCGAGGTAGAGCTTTCGAGTGCCTCGATTGCGCTCGATACTGCACGGCGCGAGCGCGAAATAGCTTCTCAAAAACTGGCCACCGTTTTGGGGGAGGAAAAAGCAGAATGGATATTGGAGAGTGCTGATTTTTATGCCGTTACGGCACTAGAGGTACTAGACGCGGATGCTAAACTGAAAGCTAACCCTGATTTGGCAGCACTCCATGCTCAACTCGCGCAATCTAAGGGAAAGCTAGAGTTGGAGCGAGCAACTGCGATACCTGATCCCCGCGTGAATCTGGGGGTGCGTGATTTCCGCAGCAGCAACGAGCAAGCCTTTGTTTTGGGTGTGTCATTGCCTATCCCCGTATTTAATGCCAATGGCGGAAATATTCAAAAAGCGCGCAGTGAAATACAAAAGACCGAACAAGAAAATGAATATGCCGCGCTATCGCTGCGGGCGGAGTTAATCAACGCACAGCAACAAGGTGAGAATGCGTATCTGCGAGTGCAGACACTCCGTAAGGAGGTGCTTCCTTCGGCAGAGAAAGCATTTGGCCTTGCGCGTACAGGGTATGGGCTTGGGCGTTTTCCGTATCTGGAAGTGCTAGACGCGCAGCGCAGTTTGTTTGGGGTGAAGCAGCAACATATTGCCGCACTCACCGATTTTCACACGGCAAAAGCACAGATAGACCGCCTGACTGCCGCACGCCTCAGCCAATTACAAAAATCAGGAGAAAATCATGAATAGGCGCAACCTCATTATTTTAACACTGCTGCTGGCTATCACTGGTGGCGCATATCTCACGCTGGGTGGCAGTGATAAAGAACCCGCAACAGAGAATCACGCCCATGCAGATAAAGACGAGCATGGCCACGGCGATGAACATAAAGACGACCATGCCGAAGGTGGCGATCACGGGCATGGAGATAAGGATGAACACGCACATGGCGATGAACATGGCCACGATCATGCGGAGGCCAAACCCGCTGATGCTGAGGAACATGGTGAAGCCGATGAGCATGGGCATGGCGGCGAAGAAGGTGGCCATGATGAGGGAAGCAAAATTAGCGACAATGCGGTGAAGAATCTGAATATCGAGATTCTGCAAGCTGGCAGCGCGATGGTGCAGGAGACCGTGGGCGTCAGCGGTCGCGTGACCCTGAACCAAAACACTACTGCACAGGTGAAGGCACGCTTCCCCGGTGTGATTCGCAGCGTAGTAAAAGAGCCTGGCGAAGTGGTGAAGGCTGGCGACACGCTGGCAACGGTGGAGAGCAACGATAGCTTGCAAGTCTATGCGGTAAAGTCACCTGTTTCTGGCACCATCATTACTCGCAATGCTAATGTAGGTGAACTGGCGGCGGATATGCCGCTATTCGTAGTAGCCGATTTGAGCAAGCTATGGGCAGAATTATTCATTTTCTCAAAAGATGGTGAGAAGCTGAAGGCTGGTCAGAAAGTCCGCATCCAATGCCTTGATGACCCTATCAATACTGACACCACGATTGCTTTGGTACTGCCCACCGCCGAAGCCTCCAGCCAGACGGTGGTTGCGCGTGCGGTGATCGAGAATGCCGATAATCACTGGCGTTCGGGCATGAATATCCGCGCCGATGTAGTGCTGTCTGAAAAAGAAGCCCCGCTTGCGGTAAAAACGGAAGCCATTCAGCGCATGGAAGGTAACACCGTGGTGTTTGTGCGCGAAGAAGGTGGTGAGTACAAAGCGCGGCCCGTGGAAACAGGCATGAGCGATGCGACTTGGACGGAAATCAGAAGCGGCCTCACGGCTGGCCAGCATTACGTCGCCAAAAACAGTTTCGTGGTGAAAGCCGACATCGGCAAAGCCGGTGCGGAACACGCACATTAATCGCAGGGGAATATCATGATTGAACGTATTTTAGGGTTTTCCCTCCACCACCGATACCTGATCGCACTGCTTACGTTAGCGGTGGCGGTATTCGGTTTGTACTCGCTTAAAAACCTGCCGATTGATGCCGTGCCAGACATCACCAACAATCAGGTGCAGATTAACACAGCGGCAACTGCCTTCTCTCCGATGGAGGTTGAAAAGCAGGTAACGTTCCCCGTGGAAACCGCGCTGGCTGGGATTCCTGGTCTTGAATATACACGCTCGATTTCGCGTAACGGATTTTCTCAGGTAACGGCTGTATTCCGCGATGACGTGGATATTTATTTCGCACGCTCTCAAGTGAATGAGCGCATTGCCGAAGCCAAAGAAAGCCTGCCCGAAGGTGTTGACCCGAAGATGGGCGCGATTTCGACTGGCCTTGGCGAGATTTATATGTGGACGGTAGAATATGAACACCCGCAAGGCCAAGGCGCGGAAATTAAAGATGGCAAAGCAGGCTGGCAGTCCGATGGTAGCTACCTCACACCCGAAGGCCAGCGGCTTAAAACGAATATTGAACAGGCTTCTTATCTTCGCACGGTGCAGGATTGGATTATCCGCCCTCAGCTAAAGGGAGTGAAAGGAGTAGCGGGTGTTGATGCGATTGGTGGCTATGTAAAACAATACCATGTGCAGCCGAACCCTGAAAAGCTGGTCGCGCTTGGCCTTAGCTTTTCAGACGTAGTGAATGTTCTGGAACGCAACAATACCAGTATTGGCGCAGGTTATATTGAGCGCAGTGGTGAAGCCTATGTGGTGCGTGCCGATGGCCGCATCGAGAATGCCGAGCAGATCGGCAATATCGTGGTGACAAACCGTGGCGGCGTAACGATTTATCTTAAAGACATCGCCACCGTGGGCATCGGCAAGGAACTCCGCACGGGTTCGGCCTCGGAAAATGGCAATGAGGTGGTTGTCGGTACGGCACTGATGCTGATCGGCGAGAATAGCCGCACCGTATCGCAAGCGGTGGATGAAAAAATCACTGAGATTAACAAATCAATGCCCGCTGGTATCCACGCCAAAACGGTGTTGAACCGCACCAAGCTGGTGGATCGCACCATCGGCACGGTGCAAAAGAACTTGGCTGAGGGCGCGTTACTGGTCATCGTGATTCTATTCCTGCTGCTCGGCAATTTCCGCGCCGCGCTGATTACTGCGCTCGTCATCCCACTTTCCATGTTGATGACCAGCATTGGGATGATTCGTGCTGGTATCAGCGGCAATCTCATGAGCCTTGGTGCGCTTGATTTCGGGCTGATCGTGGATGGTGCGGTGATTATCACCGAAAACTGCCTAAGTCGATTAGCACACCGCCAACACCATGAAGGGCGGATACTTACCCTGCAAGAGCGTTTGCATGAAGTGATGGTTGCCAGCCGCGAGATGATTCAGCCTTCCGTGTTCGGTCAGGCGATCATCATCATGGTGTATATCCCGCTACTGACATTTAGCGGTGTGGAAGGAAAAATGTTCGAGCCGATGGCAATGACGGTGATTTTTGCGCTTATTGCCGCCTTCGTGCTGTCGCTGACTTTCGTGCCTGCCATGATTGCTATTTTCGTAAAAGGCAAAGTGGAGGAAAAGGAAAGCCGCATCATTGTTAAAACCAAAGGTTGGTATGAACCCGCTTTGCATTGGGCATTGCGCTCGCCGATCAAAATCATCGGCGCAGCCACGGGCGGTTTTGTGTTCTCGCTCGTGTTGTTTTCAACGATGGGGCAAGAATTCATCCCAACGCTCGATGAAAAAGACATCGCCATGCACGCGATGCGGATTCCATCCACCTCACTCACCCAATCGCAGGAATTGCAGTTTGCGGTGGAGAAAGCCGTAAGCAGCGTGCCAGAAGTGGAGTTCGTATTCTCCAAAACAGGTACGGCAGAAATGGC
This sequence comes from Rickettsiales bacterium, assembly GCA_044350115.1. Taxonomy (GTDB): domain Bacteria; phylum Pseudomonadota; class Alphaproteobacteria; order Rickettsiales; family JALZUV01; genus JBILIE01. The sequence continues at coordinate 320 of JBILIE010000101.1, read as the reverse complement.
TTCTGACCCAATGCCACCGAACGTATCGGACACGTTCATTATCCTGAAAGATAAAGAACAATGGCCAGATTCCAGCGCAACTAAGGATGAAGTGCTGAGTAAAATCAATAAAGCCGTGTCGGATGTTCCTGGGAATAATTACGAATTCACTCAGCCGATTCAGATGCGCTTTAACGAGTTGATTTCTGGCGTGCGTTCGGATGTGGCGGTGAAGATTTATGGCGATGATTTCGCCGTGATGGAAAAAACCGCCTCGCAGTTGGTGCAGACCCTCAAAACGATTGATGGTTCGGCGGATGTGAAGATGGAGCAAACCAGCG
>JBILIE010000100.1:0-6006 GCA_044350115.1 Rickettsiales bacterium | reverse complement strand
AGAATTGATTTAGCCATGATGAAGTTCTCCCTGTTGAATTGCTGTGTGTTCCAAATCGTCATGCGTGAGCAAATGCGCCATATCGAGCAGCACCACCATGCGCTCTTCCACGGCAATCAGCCCCGCAACAAAGCGCTGATCGATTTCGTTATTGGTTTCGGGTGTGGGTTTGATTTCACTGCTATTGACGGTGAGAATATCGGAGACCGTATCCGCCAGAACGCCGATAATGCGGTCTTCTACCGCCAGAATAATCACCACATGCGTGCTATTGGCCTCCGTCATTTTCCCCGTAAAACGCGCACGCAAATCGAAGATGGGAATGATAATGCCACGCAAATTCAGCACCCCGCGCACATATTCTGGCGAGTTCGGAAGGCGGGTGGTTTCTGTCCACCCTTTCACTTCGCGCACCGTCATAATATCCACGCCGTATTCTTCTTCACCCAAGGTAAAAGTGAGAAATTGAAGGGCGGAATCAGTGGCTAAGAGAGATGATGCTATACTCATGCGGCGCTCCTTTTTTCGTGAGAGGGTTGCTTCATTTTGCACAGCCCCATAATGTCGAGAATGAGCGAAACTTTGCCGTCGCCCAAAATGGTTGCGCCTGAAATGCCTTCAATAGGGTCTGAATTTTCTTCGAGCGATTTGATGACAACCTGTTGTTGTCCTACCAATTCATCCACCACCAATCCCAAAGTGGCATCGCCATTTTCAACCAGTACCACTAAGGCTTTGCTGGCATCCTTCACCGCGCCGAAAATGTTAAAAAGGTGATGCAGATACAGCACTGGCACAAATTCCCCGCGCACATTAATCACCGCGCTGCCATCGGCAATCGCTTTGACTTCCTCTGCTTTCGGACGCATGGTTTCGATGATATTAGAGATGGGAATAATATATTGCTCATTCGCCACGCGCACGACCATGCCGTCCAAAATGGCAAGCGTAAGCGGCAAGGCGATGATAAATTGAGAGCCTTTTTCGGGGTTATTGATCACCGTAACAGTACCGCCCAAACTCTCGATATTACGCTTCACCACATCCATCCCCACACCGCGCCCGTAAACGCTGGTGACGGCTTCCGCCGTGGAGAATCCTGCGGCGAAAATGAGCATATCAATTTCGTTTTCGGTGAGTTGCGCTTCTGCTGCAATCACGCCTTTTTCTTTAGCTTTGCGTAGCACCTTCTCGCGATTAATCCCCTGCCCATCATCGGCAATGGTGATGATGATTTTCCCACCACGATGTTCGGCTGAAAGCTTGATGCAGCCTTGGGCAGATTTATCTTTTTCTTTTCGCACCTCTGGCATTTCAATGCCGTGATCGACCGAATTACGGATCATATGCGTCAGCGGATCGGAGAGCTGCTCGATGATGGTTTTATCCACCTCTGTCGCCTCGCCCACCATTTCCATACGAATATCTTTGCCAAGCTGCGCCGAAAGATCGCGTACCAGCCGTGGCATCCGTGAAAATATGGATTTCACCGGCTGCATCCGCACCGCCATCACCGCCTCTTGCAGCTCCCGCGTATGCTGCGTGAGTTCGTCAATCCCGCGAATTAAATCGGGATATTGCTGTGTGGGTAAATGATTGCCCTGCATCGCCAGCATCGCCTGCGTGATCACAATCTCGCCCACCATATTGATCAGGCGATCCACTTTGTCGATATCCACACGGATAGAGGAGATCGCCTCGCGTGGTGGAGCAGTATTCTCTTTATTTGTCATCCCAGAAGCCCGCGAGTCCGCAGCTTCGCTGCGGTAAACGAGAGGAGCTATCTGGGATCCAGTCTGTTGCTCTGGATTCCGGATATCTGAATTTTCTAAGCGCTCGCTTTGCTCGCTAAGAAAATTCGATTCCGGAATGACGGCTTGTTGTGAAATCTCCAGCTTACACTCATCCTCCACAAACTCGAAAACCTCGCGGATAGCCGATTCTGGCTGATCCGTTTCCAGCGTGATTTTCCAGCTGAGATAACACATATCCGCCTGCATCTCGGCAAAGGGGGGCAGTTTTCTCATATCACATTCAATTGCCGCACTCCCAAGCCGCGCCAATTCTCGCAGCAGCAATAACGGCTCATTGCCAGTGTTAATCAATGACAGCAGTGGTTCAAACGTGATGCGATATATAATATCCCCTCCCCCACGTGGAGATGTCGGCGAGGAAATGGCCGAGACGAGTGAGGGAGTTTCGCCCCCCTTTTGATCGCAGACGACCTTCAATTGCGCTTCAATCTCCGCACCAAAACCTTGCGGTAATTCCTGACCATCGCGCACCGCAATCACCATCTGCATCACAATATCACGCGCTTTGAGCAGCAAATCCGTCAGCTCGCGGGTGACGGCTAATTCGCCATCACGCAATTTATCCAGCAACGCTTCAAGGATATGGGTAAAACCCGCAATCGCAGTAAAGCCAAAGGCTCCCGCTCCGCCTTTAATCGAATGCGCACAGCGAAAAATGGCGTTGAGTTTTTCACTATCGGCGGATTCATCCAACTCCAGCAACTCGTCTTCCATCTGGGCGAGTAGCTCCAGACATTCGGTAATATAGGTATCACGGAACTGTTCGAGCGTGTCCATCTCAGCTCTCACCGCAGACTTTTTTAACCACCTGCACCAGCTTTTCGGGGTTGAATGGCTTCACAATCCACCCTGTGGCGCCCGCGCTTTTGCCTTCGGCTTTTTTAGAATCATCGCCTTCGGTGGTGAGCATCAAAATCGGCGAGAATTTATATAAAGGATCGGCACGCAATGCCCGAATGAGATCAAACCCGTTCATATTCGGCATATTCAGATCGGTGATGATCGCATCAATCTTTTCGCCCTTGATTCTTTCCAGCGCATGTTTGCCGTCTTCCGCATCAATCACCAGAAATCCCGCTTGTTTGAGGGTAAACGACACCATCTCCCGCATGGTTTTAGAATCATCGACTGCTAAGATTGTTTTTGCCATGAATTGCTCCGCTTATGATTGTTCGAGAGGGAATAAAGAATGCAGCCCAAAATCTGCCCAAGCCGCCGCCATCGCAGGGGAGGGCTGAATAATGTTGCGTTGTGGTTGTGTGGAATCTTCGCGCAGAAAGGCGACAAGCAATTGTGCACAAGGTGTCGTCAGCCGCTCCACTTTTTCGGCATTAATAATGATAGCCCCTTTTTGCATGGTGCTTGCCTGCAACGAGGCGTGCAATGCCTCAAAAGCGCTGATGTCTAATATCTCCGGAAGGTGAATCTGTTCTGCATGAGCCATGCAAAAGGCATAGCGGGGGGAATTTGAATAAACACTTAATAGGCGTGTATTATATTGAAACAATCAACCTATGGTTGCTTATTGAGCGGAGATTTTTAAGCCCACTACACCCGCAAGCACCAGAGCAATCGACACAAATTTCAGCAACGTCGCTGATTCGCCAAAATAAACAATACCAATGAGCGCAATCAGCACCGTCCCCACTCCCGCCCAGATCGTATAGGCAACACTGATTTCAATTTTCTTCAGTGCAAGCGTAACAAAAGCAAAAGCAATCGCATAAAATACAAAAATGAGTATAGAGGGCAATAATTTAGTAAACCCCTCGGCAAATTTCATTGCCATCGTACCGGCAACCTCCGATAAAATAGCGGCAAACAAAAAGAGCCAACTCATGATTTTCTCCACCTTATAATAACGAATTCCCCCGAAACATAACCCTCTGCATATCTTTTTACTACTCCCGTGCGCGTTATCGCGCCGTTGTAAAAAAATCACAACTCACAACTGTTACTAAAAATCCTACTATGAGGAACATTCTTTGCCTTCTCGTTAGCAATCCATTTACTTCTCTTATGCTAAAGCTACAAGGATCGGTTTTTTATTCCTTTGGGTCAACTATGGGGAGTAGAGCAAACATATCTCAAGTATTCGTTGACACGTCTGTGTTGGCAAAACCTGTAACTCGCCTAAGGGACAACAAAAAGTTTAATGCAGCCGCGCCCCAACTATAAACAGATATTCTTACTCGCAGTATGCCTGTTGATACTGCCTCTGCAGGATATGAGCTTTGCGGCGAGCATTACTCCGGAAGAAGTCAGGGCGACTTACATCATCAAAATGCGCCCCTTCTTTAAAGTGGGGGCGGATAATCACGAAATCACACAAATATGTTACTATGAAAAAAACGGTACGCCCGCTCATGAAAGTGTTGGGCAAATCATGGAGAAATATTACACAAATCACACTGGCGACGGCGTTAGCTTACGAAAATATACCGCGATTCAGGCGTTTTCTGATTGCGACTTGCTCTATATCGCACAATCTGCAGGCAATAACGTGGAGAATGTTCTTGCTGCCACTTCCGCATCTACTGCGCTCACTATCAGCGCCACAGCACAATTTATCTATAAAGGCGGAATGATCGGCTTCACGCAAGACAATGCGAATCGTATAAAAATGGAAGCGAATCGCAGTAACATGAAAGAAAAAAACGTTCAGGCTAACCCACAAATACTCGAAATCATGTCGCATGTGGTTGAGTAAAAATTGATTTCACCCCCAAATTAGTTGCCTATTTACAACATTTTCAGAAAAAAGCGACGTTAGAAAATGGAGTCATTTCTACAAATTCTCAATCAAAAAACACGTTATTCAGCACCAAAATGATTAACAAATTATTAAAGCATTGCTTTTTTGTGATTTTTATTTTGCCGATATGTTAAATTATTTTAACTATTTTTTGCCCTCCTCTGCATTGGCCAAACGCTCCCCTCTCAACACCATTTGACAAAAAGCTCCTTCGCTCTATCTTGTGGATAAGTCCGCAAGGTTTTTTGCTTTCTCACTAAAATGAGATTCATTGTGAATGAAGTAAAAAACCAGAACAAAATGGCAATACAAATGAGTAATGCATCCACACTTCAAATGAGAAATACTACGCCTCATCAAGCATACGAAATTCGTGCTACCAAGAAGCGTGAGTATTTGGATCAGTTTAAAATACTGCTGAGAGAACTCTACACGAGTGACTCGCGGATGAAGGGATTTTGTGAAGATCCCGATACTGACAACTCACACTATAGCGACCCAGACAATCATGTTGTGCTTGCAATAAAGGGAGAGCGCGTCATTGGGGGGATATGTATTCGTATCTCCACGCCAGAATATCCCATCAGGCTAGATATGGAAGATGACATTTTGCCACTTGTAGGGAAAGAATCCTTTTCCATCCAAGATTTATTTCCACAGTTGGATCTGGCTAACTATGCTTATGCAGAGTGTAACCGAATTGTTCTTCATCCGGATTTTCGTGATGGAGACCTTCTTGACGACCTAGTGGCTTCACTTGTTGGATTGTGTGACCGTTACCATGTGCGCCACCTTTTTGCTATCAGCGACCTTGTAAGACTAAGAAGTTATCGTAAGGCTATTAGAAAAGTAGGTGAGGATGCTCATATCTGCAGCAACTTGAATCTGTCTATGCGTCAAGACTTTGACGGCTTAAAAATACAAATGATTTATGGCGAGTTTAGCGCATTCAAGGGGGATAAGACCACCCCTCACATTGAACAACAACAGCTCTCCGCTTAAATTAGTACCTCAGTGTTATCCTGCCATAGACCGTGCGTGGTATTTCGTTCTCTGCGCCCAATATTTCGTCCGAAAATTCTGAGTGAGAATTATCCAACAAATTCTGCCCCACTAAAGATAACTCCATGCCCACCATAGGCTGCCAAATCAATTGTGTATCAAATCTCAGATATTTATCTATCTCCAGCGCTTGCAGCCTACTCACATAATACGCTGAGTTTATTACCTGCACATCATTGGGCAAAAATAGTTGCGAGCGGAGCGATATTTGATGCTCAGGATTCGCATCTTCTTGCAACAAGAATGTAGGATCCTGACTACCATTTTCATCCAGATTCATGTTTAAATAGCTATAATTAGCGAGCAAGTTCCATTGCGAATTTACATCCCAGTTAATACTGGATTCAAAACCATGAGTGGAGCCTTTCCCTATTT
>JBILIE010000099.1:0-6007 GCA_044350115.1 Rickettsiales bacterium | reverse complement strand
TTCCAGCTTTCGTTTGCGGCTACCACGGCGATTGTCGCGCTATATGAGGTGTATCGCCGTACACCGCTCTCACAGCAGTTTCACGATTGGTGGCTGGTGCGTCCGTTCTTTTATTTGAGTGGTATTGCGATTACGTCCCTCGTTGCAACCGCAGCCACTGCGCCTTTCGTGATTCTGCATTTTCATCAATTTGCGCTCTATCCAATTCTGGCGAATTTGCTCACCTCACCTATTTTATCCGTCATCGTGGTGCCCGCAGGGTTGCTTGCTGTGTTCCTTATGCCCTTGGGGTTGGAAGCCTTTGCACTCACCGCGATGCAATGGGGAATTACACAAATCAATGCGCTGGCGGCATGGGTTTCGCTGCTGCCTCATGCGGTTTCTTATGCGCCACCTTTCCCCACATGGGGGATTGCGTGTTTCACCGCAGGTGCCTTGTGGTTGTGCTGCTGGCGGCAGAAATGGCGGCTGGTTGGCGTGCCACTGATGGTTGTCGGTCTGGTCTCGCTTACCACCACACGCTTGCCTGATGTGGTGATTGCGCCTTTAGGCGAACAAGTCGCGGTGCGAAATGGCGAGGGGGGCTATGCCATGGTCAAAGGCGGCGATCGTAATTTTATCGCAAGCATTTGGGCGGAGTCATTAGGGATTGCAGAATTTACACCCGCCAAAGATTTCAAAGCAATGCGCTGCGATAGTGAGGGTTGCGTGGTAAAAATAGATAATCACACACTCGCATTGCCGAAGCTACGCCAAGCCGCTGCAGAAGACTGCGCCACGACAGATGCGATGGTGACTAGTTTTTACGCCGCTTGCCCGCGCAGTGAGTTTATTTTTTCTCGTCCACAGGAAGCTGCCGCGATCTGGTGGGACGAGATGCGTGTAGAGCGTGCGCGGAGTTATGTGGGGCGGTTGTTGTCGCGTTGAAAATTGTCACACAATCTTCACACAGAAGAATAAAAAGATTCATTATAATGTAAGCAATTTTTAACCCTCCAAAGTGGTTTAACCCCTGTGGTCTATTTTTTCCTTACTCGTGAAGGATGAAGGCTAAGAGATCGATAACCTCTTTGGTACAAAACCCCTTTTTTGCTATGCAACAGAAAGGTGAATCAGACCCCAACGCCCTTGAGCGCTGGAAACAAGAAAACAATCGCCAGATTTATCTGAACGAGAAGCGCGCGGAGAAGCGCGCCCGTGTGCGGCTGGCAAGCCTTATTATTATTGTCATGCTCTCCCTGCTGGGGAGCCTAATTTACTTCTCGCATCAGAGCGAGGTAAAAGAAAAAGAGCGCTACCATAAACAACAATAGCGGCGCAAGCCGCTATTGTTGTTTATGCCGCATTTGCCAATCGCTTCTCATCGCCTGTGAGAGCCGCTTGTGCCGCCGCTAAACGCGCTGCAGGGACACGGTAAGGTGAGCAGCTTACATAATCCAATCCCGTGATTTCGCAGAACTGAATGGTGCGGCTATTGCCTGCTTGTTCACCACAAATGCCCAATTTGATTTTGGGTTTTACCGAGCGTGCATCTTTTGCGGCCATGGTCATGAGTTTGCCCACACGGCTGCGATCAACGGCCACGAATGGATCTTGTTCGATGAGGCCGAGCTTGCGATATTCCTCAAGGAAGTTGCCTGCATCGTCACGCGATACGCCGAGCGTGGTTTGTGTTAAATCGTTGGTGCCGAAGCTGAAGAAGTCGGCATATTCCGCCAGCTCATCCGCTGTCAGTGCGGCGGCAGGAAGTTCGATCATCGCGCCAAAGAGGTAGTCAAGCTTCTTGCCTTCGGTGCTAAAAATCTCCCCCGCAATGCGCGCTGTCATGGCTTTGAAGAATTTGAGTTCTTCTGGCAACATAATCAGTGGAATCATAATTTCGGGGATAACGCTCTCACCTTTGTCTTTGCTGACACGCACCGCAGCAGTAAAAATAGCGCGCAATTGCATCTCATACAAAGCAGGATAAGTGATGCCGAGGCGGCAGCCACGATGACCGAGCATCGGGTTGGATTCTTCCAGCGCATGGCAGCGGTGCAGCACATACTCTGCGCTTACATTCGCCAGTTTAGCCACTTCGTCGCGATCCGCCTGAGTGACGGGAAGGAACTCATGCAGCGGCGGATCAAGCAAACGAATCGTCACGGGCAGGCCTTGCATAATGCTGAACAATTGCGTGAAATCGGCGAGCTGATATGGTAATAATTTATCGAGCATCGTTTGGCGAATAGTTTGATCTTCCGTCACGATCCAAGCGCGCATGGTGGTGATGCGGTCTTTGTCGAAAAACATATGCTCTGTGCGGCACAGGCCGATGCCTTTGGCGCCGAAATTACGCGCCGTTTGTGCGTCCAGCGGGGTTTCTGCATTGGCGCGTACTTGCATGCGGCGGAACTTATCTGCCCATTCCATCAACTGTAAAAACTCGGCAGAAAGCACTGGCGTCACCGTTGGCACTTCACCGCGAATCACTTCGCCCGTGCTGCCGTTGATGGTGATAATATCGCCTTGTTTCATTTTTACACCGCGCACTTCGAGCGTGTTTTCTTTGTGGTTGATATTCACTTCGCCCGCGCCGCATATGCAGGGTTTGCCCATGCCACGCGCCACGACTGCTGCATGTGATGTCATGCCGCCGCGTGCGGTGAGAATGCCCACCGAGCTGTGCATACCTTGAATATCTTCTGGGCTGGTTTCGAGGCGCACGAGAATCACTTTTTCGTTTTTCTTCGCCATCGATTCCGCTTCTTCTGCGGTGAAGACAATCTTGCCGCAAGCCGCACCTGGTGAGGCGGGCAAGCCGCGAGTAAGAATATCAAGTTTTACGCTAGGATCGAGTTGTGGGTGTAACAATTGATCGAGTGTTTCAGGTTCCACCCGCAACAATGCTTCTTCAGGTGTCAGGATTTTTTCTTTCACCAAATCCACGGCGATTTTTACTGCCGCTGCCGCTGAGCGTTTACCGTTGCGGGTTTGCAGCATCCAGAGTTTGTTTTGTTCCACCGTGAATTCGATATCCTGCAAATCGCGGTAATGCGCTTCGAGTTTATTACAGGTATCGAGCAATTGTTTGAACACCACAGGCATGGTGTTTTCCATGCTGTTGGGCGCTTCTATCATCGGTTGTGGGGTACGTATCCCTGCGACTACATCTTCACCTTGTGCGTTGATGAGATATTCGCCGTAGAGTTTCTTCTCGCCAGTCGAGGGGTTGCGCGTGAACACTACGCCTGTCGCGCAATCTTCGCCCATATTACCGAATACCATGGCCTGCACATTTACCGCAGTACCCATATCGTCCGAAATATCATGCAAGCGGCGATAAGTGATCGCACGTTTGTTATTCCAACTACGGAAAACTGCTTCCACTGCCTGACGCAGCTGATCCATCGGCTCGGTTGGGAAAGGTTTTTTGGTTTCTTTAAGCACGAGTACTTTGTAGCTTTCTACGACTGATTGCCAGTCTTCAGCAGAGAGTTCGGTATCCTCACTTTTGCCTGTTTCGTGTTTTTTCTCGTCGAGCACTTCTTCAAACAGATAATGATCCAGCTCCAGCACTACGCCCGAATACATCTGAATAAAACGGCGGTAGGAATCATAAGCAAAACGTGCATTGCCTGATTGTTTGGCCAGCGCCGCCACAGTTTCATCATTAAGGCCAAGGTTCAGCACCGTGTCCATCATCCCCGGCATGGAGGCGGGAGCGCCAGAGCGTACCGATACAAGCAAAGGCTTCTCATTGCTGCCAAAGCTTTTGCCGACTTGGTTTTCGACCCATGCAAGCGCGGTTTTTACCTGACCTTCCAGCTCAGCGGGGGATTGCTGACCATTGGCGTTATATTGACGGCAAACATCGGTGGTAATCGTAAATCCAGGTGGGACGGGGAGGCCGAGCGATGACATTTCCGCCAGATTCGCGCCCTTGCCACCGAGCAGGTTTTTCTGGCTTCCCTTGCCCTCTGCGTTGCCGTTACCAAAGGTATAAATCAATTTGCTGGTCATGAATGCCCCGTCGCCATGGATTAAAAATGGCCACCCTTGTAGCAAAATTCAGAGGAAATAGTAACAAAAAAGTAAGGATTGAGTCATAAATTAACCTAGCCATGATGACAATGGCTGCTCTTTATTGACTTTTTGTGCTAACTATCGTGAAGTCGCAAAAAATGATGGAGGGGAAAATGCGGAATATTGCTTTTGTGTTGATTGCTTTGGCGGTCACATCGTCTTGTGGTTTTATTGAAGAAAACGACAAGAAGCCAGAACTCACCAGCCCTTGCGTAGGGCTTGAGGGAAGCCCTTGTGGCCCCAAGCGCCCCGTTAATCTGTGGTTATATCCGCAGGTTCCTAGCTAAGGCTTACGGTAACCGCGTTGCTCACGCGGAGCACCGCAGGTTCGGCGCTTGCGGAGGTGGAGACATAGGTGGAATAACCTGAGAGATTATTTGCAAAACCAAAGTCATCTGCCATTGTCACCAGATGCCAGTCTGCGGCAGTTAAGCTGACACTTTCAGTTCCCTTACCCTCAATGAATAGCTCACTATCTCCTGTTGCACTCAAGATATCTGCAACAGCTAGGCTGCTAAGATTTGCGCCATTCAAATGAATCGCTTCAATATCGCTAAGTGTATTGCCGCTAATTAATGTGCTGAAATTGAGTGTTGTGGGAATGGTTCCTTCTAATCGCAGGGTGTCAAACCCTTTGCCACCATTGATCGTATTACCCGTCATGCTGCCAGCATTGCCAAGCACGAAAGTGTCGTTTCCTGCATTACCATTCAGAACAACGCCATTATAACCACCATCCGCAAGAACATCGTTGCCATTATTGCCGTTAATCGTTGTGGTGGCATTATCTGCAATCAGTGTGTCTGACCTATCCGTCCCTGTGATGCTGCCTGCTCCGCCAGATTGATATTTTCCCTCGCCTGCATGAAGATGGTTCCAGAAAAGATCTTGTCCTGTAATCGTGCCGATGGTGCTTCCATTGAATTTAATCAGTGCATCGGTGCCCGCATTATCAATGGTGACGATACCTGCTTTGAGAAGGTCAAAATAGTTTAATGTTCCCCCTGTTGCGAGGCTGATATCAAAAACAGCGGCACCAGCAGTGAAGTTGTTAATGGTATCGTTACTGCCTGCTTCTAACACTACTTCGTCAATGTCACTATCCGTGCTTAGAGTGATTGTATCGTTTCCTGCGCCGCCGCGCATTGTGTCTGCACCTGCGCCATCGGCAAGCGCATCGTTTCCTTCTAATCCCCAGAGGATGTTATTATTAGCATCACCTGTCAGTGTATCGGCAAAGGAAGTTCCCACCACATTTTCGAAATTGCTGATACTGTCGTTACCTGCGCCACTTTGGAGGGAAACATTTAAATCGACGGTGACTGCTACTGCTTCAAACTGATAACTTAACGTATCAATCCCTGTTCCACCGTCCATCGTATCCGCGCCTGCGCTGCCGTGGAGCCAGTTGTCGCCGCCGCCGCCGATCATGAGGTCGTTGCCACCGCCCGCACGGAAACCTTCGATGCTATGGAGGTAACTTTCGTCATTATTGCCGCCATTATCAAAATTAACGAAGATACTGGGGAAGTTCACTACGAGATTGTTGCTAATCTGACTGTAATCGACAATATCAAAACCATCGTCACCATAAAAGTGGTTGCCTGCCGCTAAAAACCCTGTGTTGCGAACAAAAACATCGTGGCTATCACCCCCACGCAAAGTTGCGCCTGCATGTGACGCATAGAGAACATCGCTGCTCTCAAGGCCATTGATTTCCTGATTGGCTTGAAAGGTATTGATGTAGTCTTTCTGGACGGAGCCATTTACGGTGGCGGTAGCCGCCGTATAAGAGCTACCAGCGTTTCCCTTGGCAATTAACTTTGTGGGGTATTGGTAACTAGGCTGGCTGAACGCATAAGTGGTAGCAGTGGGAATATTAGACCAGGCGACGGGCAAATCTGCTTCAGCGATCACATTATTGAAAGAATAATCGTCATTG
>JBILIE010000098.1:0-6014 GCA_044350115.1 Rickettsiales bacterium | reverse complement strand
TGGTGCGGTTGCAATCTGCCATCGATTTAGCAACTGCCCAGAAACGCCAAGGTGCGCTATTGATATTATCAATAGCTAACTTTGGCATGATAATTAATGCCTATGGTCACAGCGGTTCAGAGACCGTGGTTCACGAGATTGGCGCCGAAATTAAAAAGCTTTTAGGGCCAGACGATGGCATGTATCGTATCCACCGCGATCAGTTTGGCATTATCCTCTCCGATTGCCCAGAATCGCAAATTGAACAGCAGGCGTCACGAATTAGCCATATTATTCATAATTATGGGCAACATGCCTCGGTTGGATCGCTCCATGCTATTTGTGCCATAGGCAGCATGTATTTTCCCGAACATCTATCAAGGGCAACTGAAATTATAGATAAAGCCTATATTGCCCTCCATAAAACCAATGGCACCATTCATCGGAGCTACTCCGACGGGCCAGACGACAAAATGCTGGCGCGCCAACAAATGGGTTTGGCGAATTATTTGCGTCGTGCGATTCAGGAAAATAAACTGCGTTTGGCATTTCAACCCATTGTTGATGGTCAAACAGGCAAGGTCGGGCATTACGAAGCCCTGCTGCGACTGATTGGCGATGATGGCAAAATCTCAAGCGCAGGCGCGCTAATTCCGGTAGCGGAACGAATGGGGCTGATCGATTTGGTTGATCATCTCGTATTTGACATGGTGGTGAAAGAGCTGGAGATGTCGCCACAGGTGAGCATCGCCTTCAATGTCTCTAATCTCACCACCGATAACCAACATTGGCTGGATCACTTTATTGCCACGCTTAAAGTTCGCCCCGATATTTGTTCGCGGCTGATGGTGGAAATTACCGAAACCGCCGCGCATCGCGATTTGCGCCGCACGGCATATTTTGTCGCAAGCGTTCAAGAACTCGGCTGCAAAGTTGCACTGGATGACTTTGGCTCGGGCTATACTTCCTTCCGCCAGCTCAAAGCGCTTTCGGTGGATTACATTAAAATCGATGGTTCCTTCGTGCATGACCTTGCCGATAACCCCGATAATCGCTTTTTCGTCAAAACTCTGCTCGAATTCACCAAATGTTTTAACCTCAAATCTGTCGCTGAATGCGTCGAAAATGGCGAAACGGCAAAAATGCTGATGGAACTGGGCGTGGACTACATGCAGGGCTATTATTTTGGTCGCCCCGAAAATTACCGTAGCTGGTTAGTGTAGCCCGCTGCTGTTGCGTTGTGGGTGAAAAATGTATCTGAATGAAAGCGCTACTAGGCGCGGAACACGCTTTTATTCCGAGGCTTGACTGGTAACGTCTGGTTTACATTGCTATCTGGGAGCATCTGCATTGCAGCATTTATCGGTGCAATCTGTCTATAAGTGTCATTGTGATTAGGCAATTCTGGCTTAGGATAATGCAGATTTTCGTTATGTGTTTCCTGCCCAGCCCGCTCTCTTGATGATTTCCCTTTTTCGGCCATTTCTTGTTTAAGTTTATTGGGAGTGACATCTTTAGGAGTCGCTTGCGCGGGATTCTGCAAACTACTCACCAGACTATTAAAGGTCACTACCACCGCCAGCATCTCAAACGTTTTGCCTAGCGGTGTATGCCTAATTATTTTGAGTACATTGTGGTAGTCCATGCTCCCTTAATATCACCCTTATATTGCGATTTAATGACAGTGGGGCAATTTTCAGGGTATTTTAATAATGCACTAACCCATAGACAGCCGTTTTTCCAGCGCAAGCTAGAGCGAAGACAGGCGCAGCCAATCTGGCCGGACGGTAAGTCTGGATACCCGCTTTCGCCGGTATGGCGTCATTAAGAGAATTGTAATGTAGCGGATTATTGAAGGGCTCTAATTTTTTATGGGGGCTGTCATTAAACCGCAACATTAAGGTGATAGAGTGAACAGGTAAAACCCCAATAACCATCAATAAATGAGGATCAAAATGAGCTTTTTTAAAAAGCTATTTTTCACTACTTTGTTTGCAAGCGGTGCTGTGGCTGCCAATGCCCAAGCTCCCGCCACCCCCCCTGCGGGCGGCAAACCTGCCACTGATGCTGTGAGGCCAACGATGTATAGCGAAGGAGCAGAGGCTGCTCTGATTGAATCAACGGCCACCAGAGCGGGAAAATTTGCGGCGGTATTACAAGAAAAGATGACCGATTATATGCGCGGATATGACGAAATGCAGGCTGGGCTAAGGGTAGGCCTCAGGCACAAACAAGCAGCTTCTAGGGAAATATATGAAATACTGGAAGAGATGCCTGAAGAAGTAAAAACGTTTCTCGCCAGAGAAGCAAAGAATCAGGGATTTAAAGGCAAAGAGCCTTATAATCTTATCTTTGCCGCAGCAGGGATGAGTGGTGGATGCGCCAACATGCAGGCATTTGTGACGACAGAAGCGGGTAATGATCTTAAAATAGCGCCACCACCTGTTCCCGTCGAACTAGGGGATGAATATGCACGAAGGCAGACGGAAAAGAACAAGCTCTATCCGCCCATTATTTCATCTGAAGAAGCGCCCCGCACATTCGATACCCGCACTCATGACCAATTCAAAGCGGATTTTAGCAGCGATGCCAGAATGTCTCAGGAAATGAAAGCATCTCTGGAAAAGTTAACCAGCGCAAAGGATCCTTGTGGCACCGCCCTCGGCTCATACAAGCAGAATGCGGGCAACGATATGCATAAAAAAGGTGGAGGGCGAGGCGGTCGCTAAGCCCCCTCCCAATTGTATGCATTGATTTTTATGGGGAGGAACGTGGATAAAAAGTTGAGGCTTGCGGGTTGATGTTATAGTACTGCTAAACGCTTAACCTCCAACGATTGACCCTTCATGACCCAAGGCATCCCCACCGTCGGCTCGTTTTTATTTGAGTATCTTTACAATAAAGGCGTGCGTACCGTCTTTGGGATTCCGGGCGATTTTGCGCTGCCGACCTTCCGCTGGCTGGATGAATCGCGCTTGCGGTTAATCACACTCACGCATGAGCCTTCCGTTGGCTTCGCAGCAGACGGCTATGCACGTGCCTCTGGCAGCATTGGCGTGGCCTGTGTCACTTATTGTGTCGGTGGCCTCAACATGCTCAATTCTGTGGCTTGCGCTTATGCGGAAAAAAGCCCGATGCTGGTGATTTCGGGCGGCCCTTCGCCAGCCGATCGCGTGAAAGACCCGCTGTTGCACCACCGCGTGCGTAACTTCGATACGCAGCTCAAAATTTATCAGGAAGTCACCTGCGCCACCGCGCTGATTGACGACCCCGAAACCGCAGCAGAAGAGATTATCCGCGTGGTCGAGGCGATTCAGGCGCAATGCCGCCCCGGTTATATCGAAATGCCTTACGATGTGGTGAACATGCCAATCACCCTGCCGCGCATGAAGAAAAAAGTGGCCAAAGAAAGCGACACTAAATCGCTCGAAGCTGCCATCGCAGAAGTTACAGGCCGCATCAATGGTGCCAAAACCCCGATCATCATTGCGGATGTGGAATTACACCGCCATGGCCTGACGGATCTGGCGCTGGAGCTGGCAACTAAATTCAATATCCCCATTGCCTCTACCCTGCTTTCTAAAAGCGTGATTTCTGAAACGCATTCGCATTATATTGGCGTGTATTCGGGCGGATTTTCGGAGCCTGCGGTGCAGGAATATGTTGAGACTTCTGACTGCGTGATTCTGCTCGGCGCGTATATCACCGATGTTCTGCTCGGCATGAATTCCAGCGATCTTGACCGCAATCGTTGTATCCTCGCCAATACCGAAAAGTTGCAGGTAGGCTATCACCGCTATGACGAAGTGATTTTCGCTGACTTCATGAAAGCCTTGGTCGCAGCGCCAATCCGCAAGCGTGAGCAATTCACCAACCCCAATCCGCCGCAGAAACTGGTGCCGCTGGCAGCGAGCGAGCATGATGATATGCTCACATCCGAGGAATTTTTCCGCATTCTCGGCCTCAATATGACCGATGGCACAACTTTGGTGTGTGATACGGGTGATTCGCTCCTCGGCGCCATTGGTCTGCGCACTTCTGAGCGCAAAGATTTTGTTTCGGACGCTTATTATCTTTCGATGGGATTTGCGATGCCCGCCGCGATTGGCGTCATGGCTGCCCACCCCGAAAACCGCGTGATTACCATCATTGGCGATGGCGCATTCCAAATGACAGGTATCGAGCTTTCCACTGCCATTAAAGAGAAAATGAATCCAATTGTGTTTGTGCTGAACAACGACGGCTACGGCACGCAACGTCATATTCTCGATGGGCCGTTTAATAACATTCTGCGCTGGAATTATACCAAACTACCCGAAATGCTGGGTGGCGGCAAAGGCGTGAAAGTCACCACGAAAGGCGAGCTGGAATCAGCCTTGCAAGCAGCACTTACGGATGAAGCGCAAGCCTATCTCATCGAGGTTATCATCCCCCGCGACGATTGTTCTCGCCCGCTAAAACGTCTCGGTGAGGCACTGAATAAGCAGCGTAATAATCGTTAGCCGCCTAATCCCAGCCAGCCAACCATCAGCGGCACATAGACCAGCGCAAAACAGGTGCTGAGGAAAACGGCCGTTGCCATTTTTTCGGGATGGGCGTTAAACAGCGAGGCAAAGACGACAGACATCACTGCCAGCGGTGCGAGCGAGAGCAGCATCAGCGCGTCATGCAGAGTGTCGGTGTACCAATGCAGCCATTGCGTATCCAGCCACACAAACCCTGCTGCCATCAGCGGCCAGCAGATGAATTTGAAGACGAAAGTCACACTCACAAATTTCATATCGATAGCGAAATGATGCAGACCCGCCATGCCCATGCCTACCATCATCATCCCCAGCACGCTATAAGTGCCGCGAATGGCGGCAAAGAAATCATCCGTAAATGCAGGTAGTCGCCAGCCAGTAATCGCCAACAGCACGCCGATCAATGCGCCGTAAAGCATGGGCATAGTCGCGATCTTTTGGAGTGCCTGACGCGGGCTAAATTGGCCGTGGGTGACGATGACATAACCAAGCGTCGCCTCATAAAAAATCACGCCGATAATCATCATCATATAAATCCCGACCGTGGCCTGATCAAAAATCATCATCGCCACGGGGATGCCGAAATAGCCCATATTGCCGTTGCCTGCGGTGAAGCCGATAATCTGCGGCGCTTTCTCGGCAGGGTCTCGCCAGAGTTGCCGCGCCAGTGCATAGCCAAACAGCGCAAGCAGACAGGACATCGCCATCACCACCAGCGGCAGAAACAGCAACGTGCCTTGCATCTCCACACGGCTCACGCCCTGCAAAAACATCAGCGGCACAATCAAATGAAACAATACCCGCGAAATCCCTTCACGAGGCAACTCCAGCTTGCGCGTCGCAATCCAGCCCATGCCAATACAGGCATAAAGGCCGGTCATTTTAAGGAGCAAGGGGAGGAAGAGGGACAAAGTTCAGCCGTTGGCGGTTAGTTTAACACTTAGTAGCGATAACCCAAAGCCTAACGGCTATCAGCTAAAACTTCCATGACAATGCTTGTATTTTTTGCCTGATTCGCACGGGCAATCCTCATTGCGGGCGACCTTACCCCATGTTGTAGGATTGCTGGGGTTGCGGTCTTCTGGCTTCACATGTGTTTGAACGGGGGATTGGGGATTGGGCATTGGGGATTCGGAAAAGGCAGGATCCTCGCGGCTTTCCACCATCATCCGTGGGGGTGTTGGCATGGCTTGAATACCGACAGAGGCAGGATCAGCGGTCATCGGGCTGACGGCCAGATGCGCGAGGCGCTCGGTGACGAGGCCGCGCAAGCCGTTCAGCATTACTTCGAACATCCCGAAGGCTTCGAGCTTATATTCGTTGAGCGGATCGCGCTGGGCATAGCCACGCAAATGGATGCCCTGACGCAGGTGATCGAGCTGATAAAGGTGATCTTTCCACAATTCGTCCAGTGTTTGCAGCAGCACGCGTTTTTCGACATGGCGCATGAGTTCGGGCATGAAATCGGCCTCTTTTTGCGCCATCATTTCTTCCACCGCAGCGGTGAGGCGG
>JBILIE010000097.1:0-6045 GCA_044350115.1 Rickettsiales bacterium | reverse complement strand
TCGCTGCCACACGATCATGAACTGCACCAAAACCTGCCCCAAAGGCCTCAACCCCGCTAAGGCAATCGCAGAGATTAAAAAGTTGATGGTCGAACGGGTAGTGTAGTCATTCAGTATAAGAATCATACGGAAACACTATAGAATCACAGCAAATATTCTACCTTCACCACCTCCAGCACCCGTAGCCCTGCAGGTGAGCGAAGTTTCACCTCATCGCCCTCCCTCGATTTCAGCAATGCTTTGGCTATCGGCGAAATCCAGCTGACCTTGCCTTCATCGAGATTCGCCTCATCCACCCCTACGATTTGCACTTTATGCATCTTTGGGGGCAAGCCCCCAACGCTTCGCTTCCCTCCGCTGCGCGCCTCGCTTTGCTCGGTTGGGAGCACACCATCAGCACCGTGATCGTAATACGTCACCGTTGCGCCAAAGAACACCTGCTCTAGTCCTTGCTGACGTTTGGGATCAACCACTTCTGCCGATTGCAGACGCTTGGTGATATAGCGCACTCGCCTGTCAATTTCACGCAGGCGCTTTTTGCCATAAATATAATCGCCATTTTCAGAGCGGTCGCCATTGCCTGCTGCCCAACTCACCACCTCCACCACCTTCGGGCGCTCCACCCGCATAAGCTGTTTCAGCTCTTCCTGCATCGCCGCAAATCCTGTGGGCGTCATATAATTTTTGGTAGAAGGCGGCAAAGAATCCACTTCTTCCAAATCGTCATCAGCATCATTATCGGTTTCTTTGGTAAAGGCTTTGCTCATCTTTTTTTCCATTTTGCTAATGGCTATCATACAAAATTAACGATTAAGTGGATATAGAAGATCATATGACCCAAACGATCCTCGTCACAGGCGGTGCTGGATATATCGGCAGCCATGCCTGCAAAGCCCTCTCGCTCGCGGGTTACACGCCTGTGGTGTACGATAACTTAAGCCATGGCCATGCCGAAATGGTGAAATGGGGGTCGCTGGAAATCGGCGACATTTGCGATGCAACGCGATTGCGGGAAGTCTTCGCCAAACAACAGCCCGCCGCAGTCATGCATTTTGCAGGGCTGATTTCAGTCGGCGAATCGGTAGAGAAACCCGAACTCTATCATCACAATAATGTCGTAGGGTCGATGACTCTGCTGGCAGCAATGGCCGAAGCCAACATCCACCATCTGGTATTTTCCAGCACTTGTGCGGTGCATGGTTATCCTAAACATGTGCCGATTGAAGAGAGCGAAGGCTGTGCGCCGATCAACCCATATGGCGAAAGCAAATTAGCGATTGAACACGCCATCAAAGCCACTAACCTCAATGCCATGATCCTGCGCTATTTCAACGCTGCAGGAGCCGATGCGGAAGGCGATACAGGCGAATTACACGAGCCTGAAACGCATATTATCCCGCTGGCGATTCTGGCGGCGATGCATCACCGTCCCTTCCATGTCTTCGGCACCGATTACCCCACGCCTGATGGCACCGCCATCCGCGATTATATTCATGTGACTGACCTTGCGCGTGCGCATGTGTTAGCGCTCACCCATGTATTGCAACATGGCGGGCAACATACGCTCAACCTCGGTACAGGCATCGGCACTTCGGTGCGCGAAATGGTGGCGGCGATTGAAGAAACCGCAAGCACGCCGCTCGAAATTATCTATTCATCGCGCCGTGCAGGTGACCCGCCGATGCTGGTAGCCAATGCCAGCCGCGCACGAGAATTGTTGCAATTCTCGCCCGAACATTCCAGTATCCGCAATATCGTTCACACCGCTTGGCAATGGCATCAGAAGAATCACGCATGACCCCCTCACCCGCACCCTATCTCTCCATCGTCGTCCCGTGTTATTACGAGGAAGAATCGCTGCCCGAACTTTATCGCCGCTTAACCGAAGTCTGTGCGCCTTATGCGGAGATGGGCTACGAAATCGTCCTCGTTAATGACGGATCCAAAGACAATACGTGGGAAGTAATCACCAGCCTCCATGCTGCCGACAGCCATGTGATTGGCCTCAGCCTCTCGCGCAATTTCGGGCATAGTATGGCGCTCACTGCGGGCTTAGATTTCTGCCGTGGCGAGCGAGTGATGATTATCGATGCCGATCTGCAAGACCCCCCTGAATTACTGCCTGAAATGATGCAGGTGATGGATGCGCAGCAGGCCGATGTTGTTTACGGAAAACGCCTCCGCCGCGAGGGCGAAACGTGGTTCAAGCGCGTTTCCGCCTCTATTTTTTATCGCATGATGAATCAGATCAGCGATGTGCCTATGCCCAAAGACACGGGCGATTTCCGCCTCGTCAATCGCCGCGTGATCGAAGCGCTCAAATCCATGCCCGAAACCGCACGCTATACCCGTGGTATGGTCGCGTGGATCGGCTTTAAGCAAATTCCGCTAAAATACGAACGCAAAGCCCGCTTCGCTGGCACCACCCACTACACTTTCGATAAAATGCTCCGCCTCGCGCTGGATGGCATTACCAGCTTCTCCACCCGCCCGCTTAGGCTCGGCTTTTACCTCGGCTTCTTCATGCTCATCGCGAGTATGGGGATGATAGGCTACATCGCCTATTCCTACATCATGCACGACACCGTGCGCGGCTGGACGAGCCTTGCACTCATCATCCTGATGTCACAAGCCGTGCAATGGATTCTGCTCGGCCTCATCGGCGAATATGTAGGGCGAATTTATCAGGAAAGCAAAAACCGCCCTAAATATTTCATCGCCGATGCGGTGGGGTTAAACTAAAGCCCCTCACAGACCCGCACAATCTCCCTAGCAATCCCTTGCAGCGACACTTCCTTATCCACCGCGCCCAGCATCATTGCTGCTTTGGGCATGCCATAGACCACACAGCTTGACTCATTCTGCCCGATGGTCGGCGCGCCCGCTTCACGCATTTTGAGCAGCCCTTCCGCTCCATCACGCCCCATTCCCGTAAGGATCACGCCGATGGCTTGCTTGCCCGCATATTTAGCAACGGATCGAAATAACACATCCACCGAAGGTTTGTGGCCTGAAACCAGCTCTCCCTCTTGCACATGCGCCACCCATTGACCCGCTTTGCCGTGGATGGATAAATGCATTTCGCCAGCGGCAATATAAATATTTCCACTTTGCAATGGCTGCTGATGATGCACTTCATGTACTTGCGGCGCGCAGATTTTATCTAATCGCGCCGCAAAAGAGGTGGTGAATTTCGCAGGCATATGTTGCGTAATCACAATCGGTGGCATATTCGCAGGCAACACTTGCAACACCTCGCGCAATGCTTCCACCCCTCCTGTGGACGCACCTATCGCAATTAATTTATGATTGTTATTCATTCCCTTATACGGCAACAATCCCGCAGACGAAGCGGGCAGCATTCCTGCTTTTGCAGATACTCGTGATTTTGCGGCGCAACGGATTTTCTCCGCCAATTCATGTTGCAATGCTTTGAGTGTGCGTTCATTCTGCTGCGTGGGTTTGGCGAGATAATCGACCGCACCAATCTCCAGCGCACGCAACGTAATATCCGCGCCCTTCTCAGTCAGCGACGACACCATAATCACGGGCATTGGCCTGAGTGTCATAATCTTTTCGAGGAAAGTCAGGCCGTCCATTTTAGGCATTTCCACGTCCAATGTAATCACATCGGGATTCAACTGTTTAATTTTTTCTCGCGCATCAAAGGGGTCAATCGCCGTGCCAAGCACCTCAATATCTGGTTCATTCGCAAGCATAGAACTGAACATGCTGCGAATCAGTTGTGAATCATCTACAATCAACACGGTGATCTTCTTCATCAGAACAATTCTATGCCCCCTTCCATCGGTTTTGCTTTGAGTGCATCGGCAAAAATACGCTCTTTATCGATCACGACTCTGTCTTCTTTGCGTTGCAGTTTAAGCAACATCACCTTGCCGCTATCGGGATAAAACCGCAGCCGTCGTGGATAAGTATCGCCCAGATCAGAGCTTAGAATTTTCATCCCCTCGCGCTTTAAAAATTCGCGCACAAAACTCACATTCTTGCTACCGATCATCGAGGAATTTTCAATCACATTTGCGCCGCCAAATACCTTCACCTCTAACCGATGCTTCGCCGCTCCCAGATTGAGCAATCCGTTGATCAACTGCTCCATTGCAAACATGCCATAACGCGTCGATTCATTCGCATTTTTGAGCGCGGCTTCGCCTGTATCGGGTAACAAAAAATGGTTCATCCCCCCCACTTTTGCGATCGGGTCATGCATACACGCCGCCACGCAAGAACCCAAAATTGTCACGATCATTTCGTCGGGTTTATTCGTCACATAATAATCGCCAGAACAGAGATTCGTCACCTTAAGTGCGCGATCGTCACGATCCGCCCCCCGCCGCTCTGGAAATGCCTGATCGGTGCTGCGACGATGCTGAGTCATGTCATTTTCTGATAGGTTGTTTTATCGATAAGCTTAAAGCGATCGCAGACATGGTTGAGCGTTTCGGAATGGCCAATGTAAAGATACCCGCCGTCTTTCAGCGCATTCGCATAGCGTTCAAACAGCACTTTCTGCGTGGGTTTATCAAAATAAATCACCACATTGCGGCAGAAAATGGCATCAAATTTGCCTTTCATCGGCCAGTCTTCCATCAGGTTCAGCGGCTTGAATGCAATCAAATCACGCAGTTTTTTGACCATCCTTTTTTCATCTGTCTTTCCACTGATGGCCTCCGCATATTTCATGCTCCACGGTGCGGGGATTTTATCAATCCAATCTGCCGCATATTCGCCTTTCTGGCCTTTTTCCAGCATATTCGTATCAATATCTGTCGCCAGAATTTTGCAATCACGGCGATCAATCTGGGGGATAGATTCCTGCATCATCATCGCAATGCAATAAGGCTCTGCCCCTGCCGAACAGCCTGCCGACCATATCCGCAATCGCTCGCTTTTACTCTGCGCGAAAGGCTCTAACACCTGTTTTCGCAAATGTTCAAAGTGATGCGATTCGCGGAAAAAACTGGTGAGATTAGTGGTGATGGCATTCACTAAATTCCCAATTTCTGCATCGCCCTGAGAGGTTTTGAGCATCTCGCAATATTCGCTCACACTTTTCATTTTTAAGGCACGCAAACGCCGAGCCAGCCGTGAATAGACCATATCCGCCTTGTTTTCGTGCAGGACAATCCCCGTTCGCTCATAGCTCCACTGTGCGATGAATTGAAAATCTTGTTTGTTAAACGCAAATTCTCTTTCCGCATCCTGATTCTGTGTCGCCGTCATCACTCGCTCACTTGCTTAAAAAACCAATTCTCTGACCGAAAAAATCTTATAAATTCGTTGAATATTTCCATGGTTTAAAATTCCTCCCATTCACGCTCTGCACTGGCTCCGTTGGCTTTTGCCATCGCTTGCACTTTTTTTACCGCAGGAGATTGTGACGTTTTGGTGGGTGTTTTTACCATATTTTTCTGAGGCGAAACCACGAGCTTGGGTGTTTTTATAGGTGCCTTATTTTTGCCCTCTTCCAACACAAAGAACTGCATCATTTCATCCAACTCTTGCGCCTGATGCACCAGCGATTGCGCGGCGGCGTTGTTTTCTTCCACCAGTGCTGCATTTTGCTGTGTCATCTCATCCATCTGGCTCACGGCAGAGTTAATCTCATCAATTCCTGTCGATTGCTCGGCGCTGGCACTGGCAATTTCACCGATAATATCCGCTACTTTTTTAACACTACTCACAATATCTTTGAGCGTTTCACCCGCGTGATTCACTAATTCCGAACCGCTTTTAACCTGCTGATTACTTTCCATAATCAACGCTTTAATTTCTTTGGATGCTGAAGCTGAGCGACCTGCAAGTGAGCGTACTTCAGACGCGACCACAGCAAAACCCTTGCCCGCCTCCCCTGCACGCGCCGCTTCCACTGCGGCATTGAGCGCGAGCAGATTGGTTTGGAACGCAATCTCATCAATCACCGAAATAATATCGGCAATTTTCTGCGATGATTTTTCGATATTATTCATCGCATGCACCGCATTTCCGACCACCTGACCGCCACGCTCCGCCACTTCCCGTGCT
>JBILIE010000096.1:0-6165 GCA_044350115.1 Rickettsiales bacterium | reverse complement strand
CCGCTGCCATATCGAGCCAGCGGTGCAGATGTTTATTGTCGGGCAGGAGTTCTTTTACCTTTGCATCGGTTTTGGCGATATCTTCTGGATCGCCACTAAGTGCTGCCCAGCGGAAGGGGCCAATGCCCTGACAAAATAGCGGGCGGATATAAGCGGGCACGAAACCAGGAAAATCGAAAGCGTGATCGAGGCCAACTTCCTGCGCCATCTGGCGGATATTGTTGCCATAATCAAAAGTGGGGATGCCCATTTTCTGAAATTCGATCATTGCCTTCACTTGCACTGCCATGGATTCTTTGGCGCGCTTCACCATCTCTGCAGGGTTGGATTTCCTTAGTGCCGCTGCTTCTGCCATGGTCATCCCTGCAGGGAGATAGCCATTGAGTGGATCATGTGCACTGGTTTGATCGGTGACTGCATCGGGGCGGATACCGCGGCGGATCAGTTCAGGATAAATTTCTGCCGCATTGCCCAGCAGCCCGACAGAAACAGGCGCGTTGGAGCTTTGGATAATCGCCAAGGCTTCGTCGAGCGATTCCGCTTTGCGATCGACATAGCGCGTTTCGATGCGTTTTTCGATGCGTGTGATGTCGCATTCCACGGCAAGCATCGAAGCACCTGCCATCGTCGCGGCGAGTGGTTGTGCGCCGCCCATACCGCCGAGGCCGCCAGTGAGAATCCACTTGCCCGAAAGATCACCACCAAAATGTTGCCGCCCCATTTCGGCAAAGGTTTCGTAGGTGCCTTGGACAATGCCCTGACTGCCGATATAGATCCATGAACCTGCCGTCATCTGACCGTACATCATCAGTCCTTTGCGGTCGAGCTCGCGGAAATGCTCCCATGTTGCCCAATTTGGCACAAGGTTGGAATTGGCGAGTAGCACTCGCGGCGTATCTTCATGCGTCTTAAAAATGCCAACAGGTTTGCCCGATTGAATAAGCAATGTTTCGTCTTTTTCCAGATGCGTCAGGCTCTCGACAATGGCATCAAAACATTCCCAGTTTCGCGCCGCTTTGCCAATGCCGCCATAGACAATCAGCTCGTCAGGATTCTCCGCCACATCGGGGTCGAGATTATTCATGAGCATCCGCAGTGCAGCCTCCGTCAGCCAGCTTTTGCAGGTGAGGGTGTTGCCACGAGGTGCGCGCACCATGCGAGGTTGCGAAACTGGTTTTTTCTGAAGTGCAGTCATGCTATGCCAATCCTATGGAAGCGTTTAAATATTATGCAGGCACAATCCCGCTGGTGGTGAGTATTCCCCATTGCGGAACTTATGTGCCGCCTGCGATATTAGACCGCTTTGTGGAGCCTGCCAAGCGCCTTCCTGATACGGATTGGCATGTGGAGCGTTTGTATGATTTTGTGCGGGAGATGGGCGCGCATCTGCTAGTCGCTACCCATTCGCGCTATGTGAACGACCTCAACCGTGCGCCAGATGATGCCTCGCTTTATCCAGGAAAATTCACGACAGGGCTTTGCCCACTCACTTTATTTGACGGCTCGCCATTATATCGTGAGGGGCAAGCGCCTGATGCGGCAGAGATTGAGGAAAGGAAAGAGAAATATTGGAAACCGTATCATGCAAAACTGCAAGAATTACTGCAAGCACACGACAGAATAGTGCTGCTTGATGCTCATTCCATTGCTTCGCAGGTGCCAACTTTGTTTGATGGTATCTTGCCCGATTTGAATCTGGGGACGGCAGAAGGCGCATCGTGTGATCCGCAACTGGCAGCGGCATTGGAGCAGGTCTGTGCGAATAGCGGGTATATTTATGTGCATAATGGGCGGTTTAAAGGCGGCTACATCACACGGCATTATGGCAATCCTGCAGCAGGAATCCATGCAGTACAGCTAGAGCTTTCACAGCGGCATTATATGCAGGAACAGCACCCTTTTACCTATAATGAAGCCAAGGCCATTCAGCTTCAGCGGTGTTTACAGAACTTTATGAGCGAGATGGTGAAATATCTGGCTGGACATACGGGATAAGTTCTTTTATAACCCCTCTCTCTTTTAAGGCTGCCCCGATAGCTCAGTTGGTAGAGCAAGGGATTGAAAATCCCTGTGTCGCTGGTTCGATTCCGGCTCGGGGCACCATTTAAGAATCACCCTCCGAAAATTCCCTTAAAACCAAAGATGGGAGCGACAGAGCGGCGGTTCTGAATCCCCTTTGGCGGTGATACCCAAAAAGATGCGCAAAGGTCGCTTTTAATACCAATTTTTCACCATCCAACCTCGCCGAAGCCGAGTATTTGTGCGGATTTTCTAAAAACCAAAAAGCAGTTCTCACAGATTCTGGTATGTTATGAGTGTTTCGCGGGTTTGCCTCGTCTCGATGGTTGCCATGTGGTGCGCTGCTCATTCCGAAAGACTGTAAAACATGGCGGTATTGTGCAACGCTCTAAATGTAAAACAAAAGCAATAACTATTGCTCTGACAACTTAAGTGCCTTCTCAGATCATCTTTGCAAGCTCAGGTCTGGCTGCAAGCCACTCACGTGTTAATTTTTGTGCTTTAGCAACTTGTTCAGGCGTCATTTTATTTTCCACTTCCGATCTAAAAGCAGAGAGAGCTTTGTTCATACCATCGAAAGATGCTCCTATGTTGTACCACATATAAGCTTTCACTAAATCAACTGGAGTGCCTCTACCGTGTAAATAGATAGCACCTAAATTCTGCATGGCATCTGCTTCACCTTGTTCCGCTGCCTTTGTAAACCAATATACTGCTTCGGCGTAATCGTTAGGCACGCCTTTACCATAAAAAAACTTTGAGCCAAGACTCGTTTGTGCTGGTGCATATCCCTGTTCAGCAGCTTTACGATACCAATACACAGACTTCTTTTCATCACCAGACAAACCAGACACATCAATTCCAGGCGTACCCTGAAGCACTCCGCTGTAGAGTATGCCAAGCTCATTCTGAGCATGTGCGAGACCCTGGTCTGCTGCCTGTGTGCAAAATTCTAGTGCCTGAGCATAATCCCTTTTAAATATTGGCTCTGGTAGTTGGTATACTTTGCACAGACTATATTGAGCAGTCACATCTCCAGCACTGGCGGCCTGTTTCCATTTGCCTATGGCAGCATTTAAGTATTTGTTTGATTCCGCCTTATTTTTGTCGTCGATAGATGAATAGAACAAGTTAATAAATGTTTGTGCGGAAGCCCTATCGCCTTCTTTCTTCCACGCATTTACAAGTTTTTCATGACATGGCTTAAAGCCTGCATCATCTCTTCTTCCGCAAGGCGCAGTCTCCAGCACATAGGCCAGAAAAGGGTTGGGGGCTTTCTGTAGCTCTTCTTGTATCTGTTCACGGAACGCTGGAGAAACCGAGCTTAATAAATCGTTCGTAGCGACTGAAGGTGAGGCTAAAATCGATAATATACACGCGTATCGTATTGCTCTGCGTTTTACGCTCATCACACTCCCCCTATTGCATACTTTTAGCATCTAAGCTAATGGGAGGTGCTTGTTTTAGCAAGTCTCTGTGTAAAATTCTGGCATACAATCCTTGTATGTGATTAGGCATTAAGTGTGAGCATAAACTAATTTTGTTACCGGAGCTCTCTTACCTAATAAATACAGCCTGATATAGAGCTTTCCATGCGCTTCAGTTCTGTATCCAGTATCAAATTGATCTTCGCCAGAAAATTTCAGAACTTTTCTGGCATGGGGCAGCAAGTCGATATTGCATTCCTCACTACATACTTCCAAAGAACTTATGGTGCGCCCCCATTTGCGCTTAAGCCAAATCAACTCATAGTGATTAATCAGCAAAGGTGTCTTTGAGAAATTAGCAATAGTGATATTGTTGCCCTCTTCATTTCCTTTAAATGAATACGAAGTGGCAACCACTCTTTTGTTTGGTAAGCAGCTTAGGAAATACTTGAATAAGTCGGGTGCAAATTGCTCTATAAAAAAAGTTATTTTGAGTGTCTCATTATTTTATTATCGCCATTATTCGTGATCATTTATTTTGAACCGCCCCAAAATTGTCCCATGGGCGTTTTTTTGTATCTCAGGCGGATGGTGGCGGAGGATTTTTCTCCTGTGCACGACATACCTAAGCATTGCATTCTACGCCAGTGAAAAAATGAGTGGAACCGCTTGTTTACAAGGCACCAAAGGTTTCTTATTTTTGGGTATGTTTTTTGCTGTTTTGGCAATAAAATCTGGTATCCCTGCTGAGGTTAGCGAGGGATTGTGTTATTTATCCCGCGTTTGCATGATGGTGCTGGCGGCAAAGAACGAGGGTTAGGTGCGTATCATTTTATCTGCGCAATAAGCTCAAACCACCCTGTGCCATGAGATTGCACTGAACGTATCACTCCTACCGCGACCAGCACTTGTGTATCACGCTTTGCCGTGCGCAGGCTTACACCCCAGTGGAGCACGATGTCTTTGTGTTGCATTCGCCCCTGCACCCGAATCATTTCCAGAAACCATCGCTGACGATCATTGATTTGGTGTCGATTTTCCAATGATTTTTCATAAAGCGGGGTGACATGGGTGTCACCCCATATTTTGTAGTAAGGATGGGAGGAGGAAAGCTCCTGATGCATGCGCAGAGGGATGCCATGCTGGATGGCTGCGCCCCAGAGATCGTCGCGTCCAATAAGCATTAGCACACGCTGCAGCACAGCAGGGTAATATTTCATTAGAAGCAGCAAATGTGCGGCATCTGGCGGGTTCGTGCCCTGATACCATTTACGTGCGGTGGCCGCACTGATACCTGTCAGACGTGCGATTTGTTTGATAGCAGAGGGGGTGTTTCGATAGGTGACTCGCAATGCATCGGCTACCTCTCTGCACAATCTGCCGTCAGTAACATTTTTAGACCATGAATGGTCGTTCTTTGATTTTGCCATGTTGTTCCTTCCCTTGTTATGGTGAAGGAGAAGCAGTGGCTGACACTGAAGGCAGCGGCTATGAATGATGTGAAATTATCTATGAATCCAAATGCGTTAGACGTAGAAAAAACAAAGAGTCCTGTGCGCGCTGCCATGTATGTTCGCATGTCAACGGATCATCAGAAATACTCGACTGAAAATCAGGCGCAGGCGATTCACGAATATGCGGCAAAAAGACAGATTGAGATTGTCAGAAATTATGCCGACGAGGGAAAAAGTGGCCTCAATATTGCTGGCAGGGATGCAATGCGGCAGCTGATTGATGATGTGCAAAATGGGCATGCCGATTTTACCCTGATTCTGGTGCTGGATGTGACGCGCTGGGGGCGATTCCAGAATGCGGACGAAAGCGCCTATTATGAACATATCTGTAGCCGCTCTGGCATCCGCGTGGAATATGTGGCGGAGCAGTTTGAGAATGACGGCAGCACCAGCGCCGTGCTGGTAAAAAGCGTCAAGCGCATCATGGCGGGAGAATACAGCCGCGAACTCTCCAAGAAGGTTTTTGTTGGGCAATGCCGCCTGATTGAGCTGGGATATCGTCAGGGTGGAGCAGCGGGTTATGGTCTGCGCCGCATGCGGGTGGATGAACAAGGAAACCCCAAGAAAGACGGGATTTTACAACGCGGTGAATACAAAAGCACGCAGACGGAACGGGTGATTCTTATTCCGGGTCCCACAGAGGAGGTAGAAAATATTCGCTGGATATATCGCGCCTTCACAGAAGAAGGAAAGACTGAGTCAGAAATAGCAGCTTACTTGAATCAGCGTGGCATCATGACGGATTTGGATCGTCTCTGGACGAGAGGTACAGTACATGAGGTGCTGACGAATGAAAAATACATCGGCAACAATGTGTTTAACCGCCGCTCTTTCAAGCTGAAAGTCCATCGCGTCAAAAATACGCCTGAAATGTGGGTGCGGTCAGATGGGGTGTTTTCTGCTATTGTTGAGCCACGGTATTTTTATACCGCTCAGGGTATTATCCGCGCCCGCAGTATTCGCCTGAGCGACGATGAAATGCTGGACAGGCTGAAACAATTGCAGGAACGCCAAGGCTGGGTTTCTGGCATTGTGATTGATGAAACCGAGGGCATGCCTTCCAGCAGTGCGTATCAGCACCGTTTTGGCAGTCTGATTCGTGCCTACCAGTTGATTGGCTACACCCCAGATCGGGATTATCGCTACATTGAGATTAACCAGCGCCTTCGGCAGGTTTATGCAGGAATTGTAGAGGATGCCATTCA
>JBILIE010000095.1:0-6186 GCA_044350115.1 Rickettsiales bacterium | reverse complement strand
TACATCTTTAACCAGACCTTCAGCATCCACTGCATTGACTTTCACATCTCCCTGCATTGAATCTGAACCGCTTGTGGCTCCAGAGGGCGCAAGTGGCAGATTGGTAGCAACGCCAACATTGCTTTTTTTATCACCGTATTGCATCGAGTTTGCCTGTCCAGGCTTAGAGAGCGTTTTTTCAGGGTTCATGGCAATACTGCTTTGCAGAACTCCAATCTTTTTGAAGTTTCTGGTAATATCATTTCCACCACTATTTTCCACAAATTGAGTCGTAAAAAACTGAGGCTTAAAGCAATTGGTGTTGCTAATGATACCGCATAAGGATCCAGGTCCCTGAAAGAGAGCAAATTGCAACGCAACCATCATAATTCCCATGAATAAAAAGAGAATCATGGGTTGCAGCATGTATCCTATCATTGTCTTCAAGTAGGATTCATATCGCGCTGCGGTGGCACCAAATAAAATCATCGGCACGAATATAGGAGCAAGTAATAATAAAAATGATACGGCAATAATCGCCATAAAATAGGTATTTACGGCGCGCAAAGCCGCACCAAACAGCGCAAAAATAAAGCTAACTCCGGCCATTACAATCGCCGCCCCCCAACCAGGCAAAAATACGTAGGAAAGTATGTATCCAAACATCCCCATAAAAAGACCGGCGCTGACTGGACTGCCAGGATTGGGGTTTGCTACCGTTACCCCTGTTAATTTGCCAAACAAACAATCAAACTGCGCCCAGAGATTGGGTTTTCTGACTCCTGGCCCAAAATTACAAATATCCGAAAACCCCGCCAATGCATTAGAGGGGATTTCTGCCAAGCCCTGCACCATACGCAACACCAAAGCGTGTATTGCAGGGAATTCAGCCAGAAAAAAAACAATAGCACCCAGCTTTACTGCAAACAAAAATGTTTCTTTAGGGAGGCTCCGCAAGCCTCCCGTGGCCATCTTCCATCCGAATATAGCCGTAGCAAACATAATCAACGGAGCATAAATCGCTAAATAGTAAGGTTTGAGGAGTGCAATCAAACTTTGAGTGATGTTATACAGCAGCCCATCTGGTGCATCAGCAAAACAAAACACCAGACGCTCCAACCACAATCCAGGTTTGGGAGCACAAGGGCAAATCACGCTACTGCTGGGCTGCAACGCTTGATCGCCGCGGATAATATCCGCCACAAAATTACCTGTATTGGGGCGAGGAACATTACGCAAGGCAGCGCATTCAACCTCGTTGATTCTATCACTTATAGGAACAAAGTTAGAACTTTGAGGATTATCGAGACTTGCGGTTGCAGCATCGCCACCTTGGGAGTTTTTCCAATAATCGCGCTGCGCTTCTGCCGTGAATGGCAGCAAGAAAATTAACAAAAATGTCAACCCTCGCAGCGCTTGAATCATACCTTCGCCTCACGAAGTTTTTTCTGAAATACAGGGATCCATTTATCGGGATCATCCCCTACCTCTGCCCGCACTTTGTCCAAAATCCGCACTGTATCTGCGCGAGCAGAGAGAATATTCACCGATTCCTCCATTCCGCTCAAATCAATGCGCGCAATCACCACATCCTTGTTTTGTTTGAGCAGGAAAAAACGACTTGCAGGGTCAGTAGTTTTGAGCAAATTAAACTCGCGTTCGCTGAGCATAAACGCCTTCTTATAAGGCTCCGTTGCTTTGGGGTTTGGCAAGAAAATCTGTGTCGCCGTTTGCTGAATCAGCGTATCACTAATCGAACTTTTTGCCGCATCTTCAACACTCTGCGTGGCGAACACCACCATCGCATTCAGCTTCCGCATTGTCTTTAGCCAGTCTTTAATTTTATTGGCGAAGATGGGATTGTCGATCAATGCCCATGCTTCATCCAGCACCACCATCGTCGGCGTTCCATCCAGCGAGAGATTCACTTTATGAAACAGATAGAGTAACACAGGCGCGAGGGTGTTTTTATCCGCCAGCACCTCGCCCATCTCAAAACCAAAACTGCGATGGGTAGAAAAATCCAGCGAGTCATATGGGTTATCAAAAATTTTAGCGTAACGCCCTTCCCCATACCACGGCCTGAGTTTGGACGCGATAGAGCCAGCTTTTTCAATCCCAAAGAAGGCAGCGATATTACGCAACATACGGTCTTTTTTAGCCAGTTTGTAATTGCCCGAAACCGCCTCGTGAATCATCGCCAGTTCTTCAGGCGAGAGTTCACCGCCTTCGCTATTAACTAAAACACGCAGCCATTCTGCAATAAAATTACGATTTTCATTCGTATCCGCCAAATGCAGCGGATTAAATCCGCAGCGATCCCCTGGTTCGATAATGCTATAAGAACCACCAATAGCGCGCACAAAAATCTCCGCACCTCGGTCTTTATCAAACATAAAGAGGCGACAATTAAACTTCTGCGCCTGCGCGCAGAGGAAGTTCATCAACACCGTTTTACCACCGCCCGTAGGGCCGATGATCGTTGTATGCCCCACATCGCGGCTATGGAAACTAAAGAAATACGGCGTGCCTGATGCCGTATCAAACACCGTCACCGCATTGCCCCAATGGTTGCCATCAATGCGCCCTGTAGGGTAGTTATGCATCGACACAAACCCTGCAAGATTCATGGTATTAATCGTAGAAGGTCGCCCAATATATTCAAAATTAGCGGGCAAGCTCGACCAATAACATTGTTCCAGCACCAGCTTTTCGCGCACAGGGTTGATGCCCACATTCACCAATTCTGCCGTGGCCATCGAAACAGCGTCTTCCAGTGCCGTCAGGTTATCTTCTAAAATCAACACACTACAATGATGCATCCCGAAGGCGACATGTCCGCTCATGGCCAAATCCAGCGCTTCACTGATCTCAGCTACTTGGCTAATCGCAACGTCTTCCGATGCCATCATGCGGCGCTGTTGCGTCTGCATTTTGCCAATCGCCACCTGTCGGTTAGTGAAAGCAAAAGACTGCGACATAATGAACTCGAACGGCAATTGCAGATACGAATCCATCAGCCCTGCTGCCGTCACCGGCGCATATTCTTTCACACTCAACATCGCCCCAAAGCGAGTTTTGGTCGCCCCGCGTATTTCAATGGCGCGTGTGCCGAAATAAAGCCGACTCATCGGCAGATAATGTGAAAGATCCATGGTAGGAACAAGCATCTTCTGGCGCTGCCCGCCATTGATGAGCATCCCCAAAAACTCCAAAGGCTCAGACACCACGCCATGATCCGTATCGTAAGAAGTCAGAATTTTGGGGTTATAATCGCGCAAGCTGGCAAGCAGACGATACACCACCTCTTTTAATTCTTTATGCCCTTCCCTCGCCGCCTCAATCCGCTGCCGTTCATCTACTTTATCAGAGAGTACTTTCAGAAAGTTACTCACCTTATTCCATCCCGCTTTATCCTCGCGGCGCAAAATGGTGATATACATTTCATTGGCAAAAGATTCGGTATTATCGTGTTTTTTGTGCCATTGCTTGTTCAATTCCCGCGCAAAACCAGAATCAAATTCGCCACGAGGATAGGCGCTTTTCTTGCGTCGCACTGTGTGAAACCACACCGCATATTTACCATCCGACAAACTCTTAAACAGCGAGTTGCGGACAGATTTTTTCATATCCACATCCACATCATCCGCCGTTTCAAACGACCAGCCTTCCAGCTTGATGACCTGCAAAATATCATTGCTTTTGGTAACAATCGTTTCTTTGTCGTAATGATGTTTATAAGGGATAAACTCCGCCGCCGACACTTCGCGCTTTGAATAAGCATCATTCGCCACTTTACGGCGGCTGAAGGTCATGTAATCTTCAAAGACTTTTGCCATATTTAAAAAATATCGTAAGAGTTAGTATGCTGATGAAACGTGCGGTTAATACACCGCATCCCCTTATTCATCCGCAAAATCAATAGCTCCACAGCGCGCGGTTCGTTCATGCAAATTAAAAAACCAATGCCATGAATCATCGGCGCGACCACAAGCAAAATCAGAAAATTATTCGTCCAGATAAAAGCGAGCATACTAAATGCCGCATTCACCACGAAATACATATAACTCACCCCCATCGCCATAGGGGGCCGCGCAAGCCCTTGAAATAAAGGGTCTGCCTGTAGCCGTGAGCCACCATCTTCTGACATAAATTTCCCGTTCTTCTTCTCTCAGCGGGTTTGCTATTTGTAGAGTATAGCACCAAACTGTTTCAGTTTTCTTACATAGTGGAATAAAAATGAGCGAGAGTGAAGAAAAAAAGAGCTTATTTAGGCTCTATGCAGCCTTCTTGCTCGTAACCGCCACTGCCCAATCGGTGTTGGCGAGATACCATTCAATCGTCTGCTGCATCCCTGAATCAAAATCGTATTTGCGGGTGTAACCTAGTTCTTTCAGTGCCTTAGAGTCGTCCATGGCGTAGCGGCGATCATGACCAGCACGGTCGGTGACATAGGCGATCAGCGATTCATAATTCCCCGCTTTCACCTTATTCAATGCGGCACAGATGGTTTGCACCACTTCGATATTTTTCTTTTCAGCATTGCCGCCGAAACAATAATGCTCCCCTACCCTGCCCTTGGTGAGCGCGAGATAGATGCCCTGACAGTGATCTTCCACATGAATCCAGTCGCGCACATTTAAGCCATCACCATAAACAGGCAGTGCTTTGCCCGAAAGCGCATGGCTAATCATCAGCGGAATCAGCTTTTCGGGATATTGCCTTGGGCCATAATTATTGGTGCAGTTGGTGATGATGGTAGGCATCTCGTAAGTATGGTTCCACGCTAACACGAGATGATCCGCCGCCGCTTTCGAGGCTGAATAGGGCGAGCTGGGCTTAATTTGGCTTTCCTCGCTGAAGCGATCGGGCGAGTCTAATTCCAGCGAACCATAAATTTCATCGGTAGAAATTTGCAGATAACGGAAATCTGCTTTGCCCGATGTTTTCCAATAGCCCCGCGCCGCTTCCAGCATCGCATAGGTACCCAGAATATTGGTATGAATAAACTCCGCAGGGCTGGAGATTGAATTATCCACATGCGATTCCGCTGCGAAGTTTACCACCGCATCCGGCTGAAATTCGCGCATGATTTCGGCCATTTTTGTGCCATCTTGAATATTGGCAACTGCCAGCTTCCAGCTGCCTTTGCCTTGAATCCATTCCAAATTCTCGCGGTGTCCAGCATAAGTCAGCGCATCCACCACCAGCACCTTCTGCCCGCGCTCCACACATTGCGCCACAAAGCAGCTACCAATAAAACCAGCACCGCCAGTCACGATTATTTTTTGGGGGGTTAGTGTCATTTTACATACTCACGGTTTGAAATGAATGGGAACCAGAAACTCCAAATAAGGTCTGGAATCAGGATAATAAGGCGGAACGGCGGGCACAGGATTTGCCGCATTCACCATTGAGCTGATGGCTTGATCAATCACCGCAAAGCCGCTGGCTTTTTCGAGATAATATTGCATGATGCGACCTTGGCGGTTGATGCGCAAACGCAGCATTACCGTGCCGCCAATACCTGCTTGGCGCGCCTCTGTCGGATAGACTTTGAATTTATTGATCCATAGCGAAAGTGTCTGCGTGTAACGGCTTTCAATCTCGGCGGAATCTTGCGTGCTGTTGCCCAGAGGCGAGCCATAACCTGCGGGTAAACCGCTTTTAATGGGGCTGGTGGTTAAAGAAGTGGTTTTAGGCACAACATTATCTTCCCGCACATATTGCTTGGCCATTGCAGCTTCGCGCGCGGCCTCGGTGATGCTTTTGGTGTTGCTCATTTGCGGAGTGGGCACAATGGAAGCCACTGTGGGTAGATCTATTTTTTCTCTAACTACAGGTCTAGGCGCAGCTTTCTTGACGATAGGTTTAGCCACTGCCTTGGGTTGGGGAGTGGGTTTTGGCTTGGTGTCTGCAATTTTTGCGGCCACTTTGGTTTCGGCCATCTTCGTCGTGGGAATAGATTCTGGCGCGGGCATTTTGCCGATTTTGATATTGAGCACCCGCACAGGGATCATCTCAATCACGTCTCGCGGCAAAATTTGATAAAGTGCTATCCCCGCTGCATGCAGCAAAAACGCCAGCAAAAGCATACTCATAAAATGCTGCTGATTAAGATACGTTCCAAATTGTTGCGACGGAGTATTCATATTTTATTTCAATGACTGCGTGACTAAAGATAAATTTTCGCCACCCACTTCACGC
>JBILIE010000094.1:0-6246 GCA_044350115.1 Rickettsiales bacterium | reverse complement strand
ACCCTTAGCCGATAAATTTTCTCCAACAATTAAGTGACGCTTATTTATCATCCTTAGCTTTTCCTTAATAAAACTTCTCAGTGCCGGTAGTTCGATTGTTTGTGCTGTTCCTTGTGAGGTTCTGTACATAAGATTTTCTGGGCTCTTTCCTATGATTGCTACAATTTCTGTGTGCATCTTTCCTTCTTCTGCCAATCCCTCAATAAGCGGTTCGAGCGTCTTGAGTTGGGTAATCTTATGCTTGTATCGTCCATTCTCAACCCCTTCCTTGCTTTTTCAGAAAGCAAATTTCTAAAGCGACTGTTTGCAAATAACTGCGAGTAATCAATGGGATGCATGCCAGCATGAATGCAGGCATCTGAGTAGCTTTCTGAAAATTCAGCGAAATAATGCAATACCTTATGAGTATGATACTTTGCAAGTGATTCCATCACCTTAAAAAGGCTCTCAGTTTCGTTACTTTCAATGAATGAAATCATAAATTCATTCCAACCAGATAATGGGTCTTTCGATACATGATAAAAATATTTGGAAAGTGCAGATAGGCTATACAATTCACAGGCTTTTCCAAACATTGGATGTTGTTTGTCTGTTCTCTTAATGCTGTGTTCAATAAGAGCAATAAAAGATGATTTTTCTAATAACATCGAAAAATCTGGTGGATTATCTTTCCAGTATCCATCGTTTTGGCGTAAATAAGCGTAGCGGATTTCAGTATCTAAACCATCGTGTATTAAATCAAAAACTCTATGCATATCTTCGTTTGAAGCACCGGAGTATGAATCTAGCAGAATCTTGCCCTGTATGTATAAAAGTCTGGGTTCGTCATGGTGAATAAAAAAATTAGTAGATTGAAAATAATCCCATGCGTCATGAGTGAGTTTTCTCTTACTATCAAGAAATTCAGTTAGCGTGGTAGTTTCAAACAATGTGCCTTGGTTTAAATAGATTTCATCGGTCATGAAAAAATCCTCTCATTCATTTTTGCCACTACCGCGCTGGTATGCGCTTCGCTCAAATGCGCGTAACGCTTCACCATTTGCAGCGTCTTATGGCCTAGCACTTCGGCGATTTCGGCAAGGCTTGCACCGTTCATCGCAAGGTAACTTGCGGCACTGTGGCGCAGGTCATGAAAGCGGAAGTCCTGCAATTTTGCCTTCGTAACGGCGGTATTCCATGCGCCTTGGATATTCCACGGGCGGCGCGGGTTATAGGGTGACGGAAAAATGTAATCGGAAACCGTATCGCGTTTTTGATGTAGCGCGGTGATTTCTTCCAATGCCTTCCCCGCCAGCGGCAAAATGCGCCTGTCGCCGTTTTTGGTAATGTGCAGGGTGATGACCCTGCGTTCAAAATCCACATCCTGCCATTTCAGATTCATGATTTCGCCGCGCCTCGCACCCGTACTGAGTGCCAGCACCACAATGCTATAGAGAAACTTGCTCTCGCTAGTTTTACATACTTCCAATAATGCAGCTCGTTCGTCGTCGTTCAAAAAGCGCACTCTACCGCGTGGTTCTTTCTTCTTTGATATTTTTTGCAGTGGGTGTTGCTCCAGCCATTCCCACTCGTTTACAGCCACAGTGCACACATGGCTAAAGGCGGTGATGTAGCGATTAACGGTTGCGGGAGTAATGCGCTTCACCTTGCCAGAGTTTAGCGTATAGGTTCGGGCGGAGAGGATTTCGATTTTCTCGTTGATGGTGGCTTTAGTGAGGTCAGCAAGCAAGGCGTAGCCAAGTTCATCTTTCCACCACTGCAATTTTCCGCACACATCTTTATGACGCTTGGCACTGTCTTTTGATAATTGTGTGAGATAGCGGGTTATCATATCCGCCACGGTATGCTTTTTAGACGCTGCCGATTTGAAGTAACGGCCTTCACGCATCGCCGCTTCGGTTTGCTGCACCCAGTTTTTTGCATCGGTCAGGCGTTCAAAGGTTGCCGTCTGCGTGGGGTAGCCTTTTAACCGTATCATTGCACGGTGGGTGGGTTTGCCGTCCCTGCCTTTGCGTTTTTCGATATATGCCATGCTGCTACCCTTTGTGAATAGCGACAAGCTATCGTAAACGACAAAAGAATGCAATAACGGACAGTTAAACCGTCATAGAATTATATTAATTAATTGTTTATCATAGCAATTCTTTTGTCTTCTTCCTAATTTGGTGCACTTACGGTGCAATCAGTGTGCAAAAGGTGAGTTTTTAACTGGCGGCGGGTGAGTGACGACTTGTTGCCATCCACTGCACCAAGAGTGCACCATTTTAGTATTTTGGGAAAATAATGGAGGCCTAAAAACCTCTGAAACTGGCGGAGAGGGGGGGATTCGAACCCCCGATACGGTTACCCGTATAACGGTTTTCGAGACCGCCGCATTCGACCACTCTGCCACCTCTCCGCATCATGCATCAAGTGCACTTCACAGGGGCGCACCATAGGAATTAAAACGTCAAAATCAATCTTTTTTCGTTAAATCGCTGAGGAATCGGGTGGCATAGGCTTGCACATTTCCCGCTTCAATTGCGCTGCGCAGGCCTTGCATGAGGGTTTGGTAGAAGCTTAGATTGTGATGAGTGAGCAGCGTTGCAGCCAGCATTTCTCCTGCTTTAAAAAGTTTTTGCAAGTGTAGCAATTGCATTTGGGATCAATTGGGAGGGTGTCTTCCGCATAGCGCGCATTGCGGAAGTTACGCTCGCCGTGATGCGTGTATGCCTTGGCATTGCGGCCTGATCGGGTGGGCAGCACGCAATCAAACATATCTACCCCGCGTAGCACAGCACCGATGATATCTTGCGGGCGGCCAACCCCCATGAGATAGCGCGGGCTATCGGTGGGGAGATGCGGCATCGTCACATCCAGCACCTCGAACATTAAATCTTGCCCTTCGCCCACAGCGAGGCCGCCAATGGCATAACCATCGAAGCCGATTTCCTGCAACATTTCAGCGGATTGTTTGCGGAGTTCGGGATAAACACTCCCTTGTACGATACCGAATAACCCATAGCCCTCTTTTTTGCGGGAGATACTCCCCCGAGCTTCGCTCTCCCCCACGCTACGCGCCTCGCCTTGCTCGGATTGGAGTTCCCATAGTCGATCGAATTCTTGGCGGCACCGCTTCGCCCAACGCATGGAAAGCTGCATCGAGAGCGCGGCGGGTTTGTGTTCGATGGGGAAAGGCGGGCATTCGTCCAGCACCATGGTGATATTGCTATCGAGCAGATGCTGGATTTCTACGGCACGTTCAGGCGTCAGTTTGTGTTTGCTGCCGTCGAGATGCGATTGGAAGGTGACGCCTTCCTCGGTGATTTTACGCAGACCCGAAAGCGACATCACCTGAAATCCGCCAGAATCGGTGAGGATGGGTTTGTGCCAGTTCATGAATCGATGCAGCCCGCCGAGGCGATCGACACGCTCCGCTCCTGGGCGGAGCATGAGGTGGTAGGTATTGCCCAGCAGAATCTCCGCGCCCGTTTCTGCCACCATTTCGGGGGTCATGGATTTAACGGTGGCTTGCGTGCCCACGGGCATAAAAGCGGGCGTGTTGACCACGCCATGTGCTGTATGGACAGCGCCGCGCCGCGCCGCGCCATCGGTGGCGGTAATATTAAATTGTGTACTCATGCGCGGGCTTATAGCGTATTTATGCTGCCCTGCCAATATTTGCTGATTTTAGCGGTGCAAGGAAGCGATGGCCGACCTCATTGGAAGTAACCTTTAATAAGTGACGCAAGGTTTTTGCACGTTCCTCTTGTTCGAGCAGTTTAATATTAGGCTTTTTTGGTCCGCCATCATTCATCATATTCAAGATGAGGGCATGACCAAGCTGATCGAGGCCGCTGGCACTTAGTGTTGTTGCATTAGGTTTTATCGCCGATGCCAAATTGGGCATTAAACCCTGAACCAAGGGACGTTTTGCTGTTTCAACTAAACTAGAAAGATCTTTTATTACCTTATTCACAAAGCCTTCGAGATTCACTGTTTCGCCGTGTTTCTTTGCAATAGCGGGATCAAAATGCTGCATTCCTGCATCTGCAACGCGCAAAAAAGATTGCATGAATGGATGCTGCATTACGTTGTTTTCTGCGATTTCCTCCCGTTGGCTAGAAAGCGCATTACCTAACCCCACATGATGAAATGGTAGATCGATCATATTCGGACGATGCTCTTTCGGAATTGCACGAATCGCATCAAAATATTTAGTTGGATTCTTTCTAACATCTGCCTCAGAAGGGCTGACGCCACGTGTTGCTGCGCGTGAAGAGCGATCGTTATTATCATAAACCCGATCGAGGAAGAAGTAAACATCGGGATTTTTGCGTACTACTTCGTTATAAACCGCACTTGCTTTTTTAGCGATGGTTTCCAGCACTGTTTCCTGCTCGCCGCGCACGGATTCAATGTGATAATCTGCCTTCCCCTTGAGCCCATCGAGCTTATCCCGCGTTTCTTTGCCGGTGGCATAGGCCTTCACCGTGCCGAGCAAAACTTTGGTCAGATAATCTTTACCATAAGCAGGCGAGCCAGCCATATCCATTGGCAGATCAGATTGAATGGTTACGTCATAACGCCCACGGCAGGTAACTTCTGGCGGGGTAAGATCAAATTGCAGCGAGGGATCAATCGTGCCGCCACGATCGGTGCCGCGACCACGACCGTCGAGAAATTCAACCTCGATACCTTCTTTCGCAAATAATTCAACCAACGAACGTTTGGCTTTAAAGATAGCCCATTGCGAAGCGTAGTTGCCTGCGCTTGCGGCACCATCGCTGAAGCCACACATAATGGTGGCCTTGCCTCCCTCTTTTCCACACTCTTCACCGCGTTTCTTCCAATAGCTGCGGGCGAGGGGATTTTTGAGCAAATCATTGAAAATTTCCACGCCATTTTCAAGGTCAGTTTCTGTTTCCAGCAAAGGCATAATGTCGAGTTTCGCTTCAGTGACTTTATCAGCTTTTAATGTAATCAACCCCGATTCCTCAAACAATTTCATGGCGATGAGGAAGTCAGAGGGGCGCGCAAAATTTGCAATCTGATAGCGATCAGCAACTGCCTTTCCACCAAAATTATCGATGGCATGGTTAAGCACCGTCATCCGGCGAGAAGTATCATTGAGGATGATGCGCTCTTCTGGCGAGAGGACTACTTGGTCTTCTTTATCCGCATTCCATTTACGCGTGCTTTGCAGGAAGTTGCGGCTTAGGATTTGATTAGGGCTTTTAGTATCCCAGTATTGATAGGGATCAGTTTCAGGGGAAGCGGAACGCCCTGTATTTAAAATTTGACTCCCCACTTGTCGGTAACCATTCTGCTCAAGCACAGCATCGTAAGCACCACGTAGTGAAATGTTGATTGCAGCTGGATCATTTGGGTCTAGGATATTTGGATTATGCGGAATGGTAACATGAATCATATCCGCATATGCAAGACGGAGAGGGTGAGCCCCCTTATATTTTGCAAGCGGCGATTTGTCATCTGCCGCATTGACCGCTTTCTCGATTACTTCATGATGACGAACAAAAAATCCGTCAGCAAGGTCAACTGCCTTTATTAAATTTGGTAGTGCTTCTTGTTTCATCGCATCCGGAATGAGATCAAACCCTTTTTCCATCATCTGGGAGACAAAATCTGCACGATCTTCAGGCGTGAGTTGCTGGAAGATAGATTTATCTTCACCATACCAAGTGGGTTTTCCGTCACCAGAGATGCTGCTGTAATGCTTTCTGCGTGTATGCATAAAGTCTTCGCAGAATTTAGCAAACTCGCCTGTTTCACTGTAGCGGCCTGTTTTGCTATT
Organism: Rickettsiales bacterium; assembly: GCA_044350115.1. GTDB lineage: Bacteria > Pseudomonadota > Alphaproteobacteria > Rickettsiales > JALZUV01 > JBILIE01. Next base: position 452 of record JBILIE010000094.1, on the reverse strand, counting down.
GCGATATTTTACCTGAATCAGCGAGCTGATATAATCTTCATGTACGGCAGCATTTTGGCGTAGATCTAGTTTCTCGCCTTTATATTGACCCTCCACTACTTTGTCGCGAATAGAGGTAAACAAAAATTGCGCGGTGGATTGATCGCGCCCATCCGCATCCGCGCTTTTGAGCCATGTGCGTTTCTCGAATATCCGCGCGGCTTGTTCTGGAGTGATTTGCAGATTGGGTCTGTCTTTATATACTTCATTCCACGCAATGACGATTTCTTCAAGCTGCTTGGAGATTTCCTTCCAGTTATCCGCTTCCATCTCTGCTTCTTCTTGCAGCGATATCTGCGATAATTGGGTGATGGAAGCGCTGCCTTTGCTGATTCTCTCAATAAATCCATTTTCCTGAGCATAGAGTGCTGCTACTGCGACTTTCCCACTTTCTGACAGGACAAGATTACCCT
>JBILIE010000093.1:0-6277 GCA_044350115.1 Rickettsiales bacterium | reverse complement strand
GCACAGGCAGGTGCCAAAGTTGCAGAATTTGCTGCACGAACAGAATTTGCTGCACGAGAAGAAACTAAAAATCATGACCGCACAAACGCAGGGAAACATGCAGCCCGCCACCAAAGCAACAAAAGTGGCGCTTCGATCCGTATGAGCTAATACCCCCGCGTGCCCCGTCCCTGACCGCCTTGCTGCATGGTTTCCTGCAGGAATTTGCCGGCGACGTTTAGGCCGGATTGCATAAATTTCTGCACCAATGTTTTGCTTTCTTCATAGCATTGCAGCTGGCCGGAGAGCCATTGCATATGCTGGGTTTCCAGGTTCTTCTGGCGTTTATCCAAAATCACATGCGCGGCTTTGATGGCACTTCGGGCATCCGCTGCCGCCAGTTTTTCGGGCGGGAGCATGGATTTTATCTGCGCCGCGCGTTCAGGTTCTGGTGTGAGCTGATCCGCCTCTTTATGCAGGTTTACCTGCGTTTTGCCGTTGATATGCTGCTGCAATTCTGCCAGTTCTTCCACCTGCAGGTCGATATCTTCCATCCTTGCGCGATGGTTCATATCTGCTGTTTCTGCGAGCATGGCCACGAACAACACGGTGTAATTTTTGTAGAACTCTGCCAGCTCGCTACGCACACCGCGCAAATTGGTTGCTTGCGGTGAGGATTTTACCACCAGCGCCTGACTCGGCGATTGGCGGTCTGCCCCTGCCATTTTAGTGAGTGGGTTGCCTTGCAGCATCCGCAGCGTGTTAATATCCCATGCGAGGCGCTCTAGAGTCAGGCGACCCTTGGCCTCGTATGGTGAATGCCCCGCCACCAATGCACGAATCGCATCGTGGAATAATTCAATCCTAGGGCGGTAGTCGTTGACACCTGCCCAGAAGCCATGTTCCGCCTCTATGGCGCGGATACGCTCATAGAGTTCGTTAATCAGCGGTATGAGCGCATCTTTAGGGGTTGGGGAACGTGCATGCATAGGGTAGTAATAGCGGTATATGTCCGATAATTCCAGCCTTGCCTTATATATCCACTGGCCTTTCTGTAAAGCGAAATGCCCGTATTGCGACTTTAACAGCCATGTGCGCGAGAGTGTCGATCAAGAGGCATGGCGCAAAGCATTGGTGAGTGAATTGCAGTGGTATGCCGCACAAACCCAGAAACGTCCGCTTACCAGCATTTTTTTTGGTGGCGGCACACCCTCGCTGATGCCCGCTGCAACAGTTTCCTCGCTTATTTCGGAGGCGGAACGGATTTTTGGGTTTGAGGATAATATCGAAATCACCTTAGAGGCCAATCCTACTTCAGTGGAGGCAGAACGGTTCAAGGCCTATGCTGCAGGAGGGGTGAATCGGTTATCGTTGGGGATACAATCGCTCACACCATCGCATCTGAAGTTCTTGGGCAGAGAGCATTCCGCAGAGGAAGCACGTGCGGCCATCGACCTTGCGGCGACTGTTTTTAAACAATTTAGCTTTGATTTAATTTATGCACTCTATGATCAATCGCTTGATGATTGGCAAAACGAATTATCATCGGCACTGAAAATAGCGGGAAACCATCTATCGTTATACCAGTTAACGATAGAGGAAGGCACAAACTTCTATTACCTCCATCAGGCGGGTAAGCTCCCTGTGCTTACACCTGACGAAAGCGCCCCCTATTTTGAGCTGACACAGCAGATGATGGAGGCGGCGGGAATGCCTGCCTATGAAATCTCCAATCATGCCCGCATTGGGGAGGAATCACGCCATAATCTCACTTATTGGCAGGGGGGCGAATATATCGGCATCGGCCCCGGCGCGCATGGGCGGGTCTTTTTAGGGGGGGGATACTCCCCCGAGCTGCGCTCTCCCCCACGCTACGCGCCTCGCCTTGCTCGGTTGGAGGATCAGCGGTTAGATCGAGTGCGTCATGCCACCACCAACCTACGCAGCCCAGAAAAGTGGCTGACGCAGGTGCTTGAGCATGGCCATGGGCAGGAAACCAGCCTTGCGCTTTCGTCTGAAGAAGTGCAGGAGGAGCGCTTGCTGATGGGTATCCGCTTGCGAGGAGGCATTGCACATGCGGGGTTTGCGTGGTCAGATTCGCTGCTGAATGCGCTGGAAAATGAGGGGTTGATTATGCTTTCGCCCACGCATCTGATTCCTACCGCGAAAGGGCGGCTAGTGCTGAATTCGTTGATTGAGAAGCTCAGCTCCGATAGCTGCCATTAATTTTAATATAGCCTTCGGTGAAATCGCAGGTATAGGCAGTGAAGGCACCGCTGCTTAGGCCGAGATCAACCTTAATTTCAATCTCCTGCGATTTCATATATTTGCTGGCTTGGGCTTCGTCGTAAGCTTGGCTACGCATGCCTTTTTCGGCCACTAACAACTCGCCAAACCAGATTTTAAGCAGGTCACGATCCGCACGTTCGCCTGCTTTGCCCACTGCCATCACCACGCGGCCCCAATTGGCGTCTTGCCCTGCAATTGCAGTTTTTACCAAAGGTGAATTGGCAATCGCCATCGCAATCTTTTTGGCGGCATTGTCGGAATCCGCACCCGTTACCCGCACCGTCACCAGCTTGCTCGCACCTTCGCCATCGCGCACGATTTGCAGGGCGAGATCGAGGAGCAGATCATGCAGTGCTCGTTCAAATTCTGCATAATCTGCGGCGGGATTGCCGGCCTTTCCCGTTGCCACCAGCAACACGGTATCGCTGGTAGAAGTATCGCTATCCACCGTAATCGCATTAAACGTATGTGCATTATGGCGCGAAAGCATCGCTTGCAACGCATCCCCAGGGATGGCCGCATCGGTGGCCAAAAATCCCAGCATGGTGGCCATATCGGGCGCAATCATGCCGCTGCCTTTGGCGATGCCGTTGAGGGTCACTTCCACGCCGCCGATGGTCGCTTTGCGGGTGGCGAGTTTGGGGAAGGTATCGGTGGTCATAATCGCCTGTGCCGCACCGTTCCAGTCGTCTTCCGTTAGCTGCATGTGCAGATCTGGCAGAGATTCCATCATGCGCTCATACGGCAATGGCTCGCCAATCACGCCCGTCGAGGCCACAAAAAGTTCTTCTGGCTCGCAGCCCAACAGCCGCGCCGTCAGGCCAAGCGTTTGATTCACGGCCTGTTCGCCAATCTGCCCAGTGAAGGCATTGGAATTTCCCGAATTTACCAGAATCCCGCGTGCGATGCCCCCTGCCAAATGCCGCTTGCAGCGCTCTACGGGGGCAGAAGCAGTTTTAGAGGTAGTAAATACGCCTGCGACAGTGGTGCCCTCTGCACATTCCATCAGCAGCAAATCTTTGCGCTCTTTATAGCGGATGCCACAATTCATTGCTGCCAACCGCACGCCTGCAATCGGGGGCAGCGTCGGAAACTCGGCGGGAGCAAGGGGGGATATTTCGGGCATTCGTTACTCGCTGTTGATATGGAAGAGGTGCTAAAGGTGCTAGGCGTGCTAGAGGGGCTAAAGATTTAGCACATTAGCACTTCTAGCACCCCTTAGCACCGCCTTAGCAACTTCTAAAGCCCTTGTGAGGCAGGCGCTTTTTGTTCGGCAGGGAAGGGCGCTTCTTTGCCTTCAGGCGTGAAATATTTCAATTTCGCGCTTTTGAGCAATTTCAGGATATACGCTTGATTCGCCGCGCCTTGCAGTTGTTGCTCGATTTGTGGACGCGCTTCTTCCAGCGTCGGCACGGGCAGCTTGCGGCGATCCTCTGCCTTAATCACATGCCAGCCAAACGCTGATTTCACGGGTGCGGAAACTTCCCCTTTTTTCAGCTTAAACGCAGCTTCGGCAAATTCAGGCACCATTTGTTCTTTTTGGAAATAACCGAGATCCCCGCCGCGCTCTGCGCTGCCTTTATCGGAGGATTTTTCTTTTGCAATTTTAGCAAAATCACCGCCCGCTTTGATTTTTTTATAAATCGCATCGGCGTCTTCTTTTTTCTCTACTAAAATATGGCGCGCATGGACTTCTTCTTTGCCTGCAACCTTTTTGATTTGCTCGTTATATGCTTGTTTCACGGCACCTTCGGTCACGGCGCTGCCAGCATTCTTTTGCAGCAATTCCTGCACCATCAATTGATTGCGGATTTGCGCGAGTTTTTCTTTCACTGCCGCAGATTCGCCAAGTTTGGCGGCTTCCGCTTCTTTTAGCATCAATTTTTCGCTTACCACGCCACGCACTACATTATCGCGAATCGCATCGCCAAAAGTGCTCATCGCAGGCGCTTTGCCTTCGCCAGGGAAGAGGTCGTTCCATGTTTTTTCGAGATCGCTATAATTGATTTTCTCGCCGTTGACTTCTGCAATTACATAATCTTTTACGGGCTTCGCTGCTGCGGGAGCCGATGCTTTGGGGTCTGCCGCGATTACCGCCGTGGCAACAAGCGCAACCGCAGTAGCAGAAAGCAAAATCTTAGCAAAACGATTCATAAATACCTCTTGAAATAACGTTGAAACAGGAGCCGCTTAAATCATAGTTTTCTGAGCCGCGCAAGACTCAGCGACAGATACAAGCGGTATATTCGGGGGGGCAAAGCCGTTTGCCTTCATGTGAGCGTGTTTTGGGGGGATGTGCCGCCGCGTCGCGTACAAGGTGAGCGAGGGCGCTGATAAAAAGCGGATGCGTGGAAACGGTGGGTGCGCGATAATAGCCGATGCAGCCTGATTCCATGGCCAGATGTTTGTTCTCCACATCTAACTCCACCAATGTTTCAATATGTTCCGATACAAAAGCGATGGGCGCGAGGATGATGGGTTTGCCCTCTGCTCCTGCTTTCCGAATTTCCACATCGGTATAGGGTTTCACCCACTCTACCGGCCCTACGCGACTTTGATACGTCACAAGCCAGTCGAGATTCGTCATATCAAGCTTTTTCACAATCGCTTTCGCCGTCTGCTGAATCTGCCACACATAGGGATCTCCCTTTTGGTCGATAATCTTTTGCGGCAGGCCATGGGCAGAAAAGAAAATACGGGGCGGAGTGTTTGGGTGTTCATGCAGCGATTGTTCAATCAGCGGTTTGAGCAAGGCGGCTTCGGCTTCAATCCACTCCGGCGCGGTGAAATAACAGCCGATAGTGGAGGTCGGCACGGTTAAGCCCTGCTTTTGCGCCAGCGCATTCCACTCCACCACGCTCGATTCCGTCGTCGTGGTCGAAAACTGCGGATAGAGCGGTAGCAACACCAGCTGATCCGCTCCATAAGCTTTCACTGCTTCGATCGTTTCGGAGGCAAAAGGATGCCAGTAGCGCATCGCAAGGAATGCTTTATATTCTCGATTCTCGATTCCCGATTCCCGATTCAACAATGCTTCCAACGCCTCCGCTTGCGCCAGAGTATTGGGCAAAATCGGCGAGGCGCCGCCCATTTCGGCATAAAGCGGCTTCACTTTTGGCGCGCGGGTAGTGGAAATCAGCCGCGCCAGAAACCAGCGTATCGGCGCGGGCGCCGTAATGATCCGTTTATCACTAAACAAATTCTGCAAAAACGGGCGGATAGCTTCGGGCGTATCAGGGCCACCCAGATTAAATAAAACAACAGCAATTTTCATGCTCATGACATTCCTATGACAATTCAACACATGCCCTTGCTATAGCAGGGGAGAATGAAATTGGAATCATTAGTCGTACTTCATTTACCAAAACACGCTGCACCACAAGGTGAGGCGTCGTTTGCTGCGTTTAATGGCTTTGTGTTGGAGAGCTGCCTGCGCTGGATTGCGATAGGGAGAGTTCAAAGTTCAGAGTTCAGAGTTCAGGGCGCAGAAGAATATCGCGGGATAGAGGCCTATCAATTCTTGCTCGAAATCGCCTGTGGCTTGCATAGCAAAATGCAGGGCGAATCGGAGATTTTTGGGCAGATTAAGCAGGCGTGGAAAATCTATCATGCCGAGCAGCCGCTCGCCTCACGCGAGCTGCACACTTTTATGCAGCGTATGTTTGCTGATACCAAGAAAATCCGTACGGATCATCTCCATGGCATTGGCGGTCAGTCTTATGCGGGTGCAGTGCAGAAATTGCTGGGATTGCGTCAGGATCATTCTCTGTTGATACTGGGTGCAGGCCAATTTGGCAGCATGTTTGCGGAGAAACTTAAAAATAAAGTCGCGCAGCTGACCGTGATGAATCGCAGCGCAAATAAGTGGGTGACGCAAGCGGGCTGGAAAAAGTTGGAAGATAATATCGCACATCACACGCATGTGCTGGTTTGCCTGCCTGCGGGTAAAGACGCTGAACTTGATGCGCGGGTTCAGGCCGCGTGGTCACATAAAAAACACGGCAAATTA
>JBILIE010000092.1:0-6405 GCA_044350115.1 Rickettsiales bacterium | reverse complement strand
CACGCCAATAAGTTCAGCAGCGCAACGAGCCGTCGAGCCACTCACAAAATGCTCAATCAGCCGCTCCTGTTTATACCAACTTATGCGACTCTTTCTCATGACATCCTAGATAACACATTCCAGCGTTGTCTAGGACAGCCCCTTGAACTTTTTTCGGGTGCGGGAGGACTTGCAAAAGGCCTAGAAATGTCTGGGTTCAATCACCGTGCATTCGTGGAATTCAATAAAGATGCGTGTGCATCACTGCGATTGAATTTTTGCTCCGACTTAGTGTTTGAAGGCGATATTCGCCATTACGATTTCTCCCAAATCTCGAATATTGATGTTGTTGCGGGCGGCCCGCCATGTCAGCCATTCTCTCTTGGGGGGAAACATAAAGCATCCCATGATGCGCGCGATATGTTCCCCTATGCAATTCAAGCAATTGATGAGCTGCGACCCAAGGCATTTATTTTTGAGAATGTTAAGGGACTACTACGCCCTTCTTTCGCAGATTACTTTGAATACGTCATTGCCCGCCTACGTTATCCGGACGTTGGCCTTACTGCCGATGGTGATTGGCAGAACCATCTAAATATTTTGCGCGCGATGAAACCCGAAAAATATCAAGGCGTGAAATATGACGTTAGCTATAAATTGATTAATGCCGCCGACTATGGAGTGCCACAGACAAGAGAGCGCGTAGTCATTATAGGGATTAGGTCGGACTTAAATGTAAAATGGGTTTTCCCAAAAGCAACGCATTCAGAAGATAAGCTCATATGGGATCAATTTATTTCTGGCGAGTATTGGAAAAGGCACGGAATTAAAGGTCAACTGACTTTGCCAAGCAGCGAGTACATGCGAAAGCGAATAGAGCGGGTACGAAAGATCTATGGGGTTTTCCCCCCCGATGGATTTGCATGGCAAACGCTAAGGGATGCCCTTTTTGATGTTCCTGACCCCCGCGAACAACATTCCATCGCCGACCATATATTTAAAGGAGGTGCTCGAAGCTATCCCGGTCACACCGGAAGCGAGTTTGATTGACCGTCAAAGACCATAAAGGCCGGGGGGCATGGAGTACCTAGCGGCGAAAATATGATAAGATTCCGCGATGGCTCCATTCGGTATCTAACCGTCTATGAAGCAAAACTGCTTCAGACATTTCCCAAAGAATTTGCGATCACTGGCGCATGGGGTGAGGCAATGCGACAAATTGGCAATGCCGTTCCCGTGCTTTTAGGGAGGATAATAAGCGAACATTTGCAAGCTGTTGTCTCGGAACAAGCAAACATGGATTTAATAGAAACCGTCGCCAAAAAAATAGCCTAAGCGTATTAAGCCATAGAAGTAGCCGTGATTCCGTAATTGGGACAGTCTTTTCAACTCTTCCTTCTTGTAAAGAATCGAACAGCGGCAAAGGTGCGCGTGTTTTCTAAAGCCCTCGATGGATATGGGATCGAATGAGCATCAGCGATGCAGGGCAGCGTACTGCCCTGCATCGGTTGATCTTGTGTTAGTTATGCTGCGGCTGCGCGGGCACCAGAAGTGCTTTTATTGCCTGCAACTTTGTGACGACGCGCTTGGAAGGGGCGTTTTGCGCCACCGCCATTGCCTGCACTATTGCCTTCGCCATTGCCTTTAGGTGCGCCACCGAAACGACGATTGCCACCGCCTGGACGACGATTACCGCCACCCGTTTTAGGCTCGTGACCGCCTGCGGGCATATCCAGTTTTTCGCTGGGGTTGATGAGCTGGTGAATGGCTTTCCATTTCGGACGATCTGCACCGCTGATCAGGTTGACGGCTGCGCCTTCTGCCCCTGCACGACCAGTACGGCCAATGCGGTGGATGTAATCTTCAGGGCATTGTGGGAGATCGTAGTTAATTACATGTTCGATATGAGGGATATCAAGGCCGCGTGCAGCAACATCCGTTGCCACCAGAATGCGGAATTTCTTATCACGGAAGCCTTCGATCACGCGGTCGCGCTTGCTTTGACGCAAATCGCCGTGAATCGTATCGGCACTGTATTTTGCGCGGGTGAGTTTTTCGGCCATTTTATCGGCACCACGTTTGGTTTTCACGAAGATGATAATAGAACCCGTACGCGTTTCGAGTTGTTTCATCAGCTCGCCGTATTTGTTTTCTTCCGTCGTGTGGATTTGCTCTTGCGTGATTTTCTCGATTGGGTTGGTAGTAGAACCCGCAGAAATACGCACAGGATCGCGCATATAACGGCTGGCAAGTTTCACGATATTGTCGGGAAGCGTGGCCGAGAACAGCAACGTTTGGCGTTGTACAGGCAGGAACTTGATGATCTTTTCAATCTGCACATCAAAGCCCATATCGAGCATACGATCGGTTTCATCGAGGACAAGGAATTGGGTGTCCGCAAGCATCAGGCTACCGCGACCAATATGGTCGTTAATGCGCCCTGGCGTGCCAACGATAATGCGTGGACGTGCGCGGAGTTGCATCAGCTGTTTAGGCATCGATTCGCCGCCAATGAGCAACGCCGTTTTAATAGCGCTATTACGGCCTACAAGTTGTGTTAACATTTCCAACACCTGTACCGCGAGTTCGCGAGTAGGGGTCATGATGAGCGCAGAGCCACGAGGTGAGTTGAGCAATTTATTCACCATCGGAATACCGAAAGCACCGGTTTTGCCAGTACCTGTTTGTGCCGAACCGAGAATATCACGGCCGAGCAATGCAGGCGGAATCGCTTGTGCTTGAATAGGGGTGGGGGTGTTGAAGTTCATTTTTTCCAGCGATTGCATCAGCGAAGCGTGGAGACCGAGTTCTTTAAAATTTTCCATGAATATCTTTCAAATGAAATGAGATGAAGACAAAACCAGCCCGTTTGCGGCGATGCCGCAACCGTGGAATTGTCGAAGAATAATAGGGGTTAGTCGATGGCTTTGAGTTGGCCAGCGGATTGTTTTCCGCGGCTGTCTTCCAATTCGTAGCTCACTTTTTGGCCTTCGTTTAAGCCGCGCATGCCTGCTTTTTCGACTGCGCTAATATGCACGAATACATCGTCGCCACCGTTATCTGGGGCGATAAAGCCGAAGCCTTTTGTGCCGTTGAACCATTTTACCGTACCTGTTGCCATGAAGTTCTCCTTGTTGGCAGATTAACACAAGAGTCGTGTATGCTGAGTGGTATCCCGCAAAGGATGGCCACTGCCGTAAACTCTTGGTCAAACCGTGTAGATCTGCCATGGTGGGGGAGATCTGGGCGCTTCTTAAAAAGCGCGCTGCGAAATGCAGCTTCAAGTGTGCGAAGAGTTAAAAATACTAAACTCGAAAAGGTTCATAGCGCATTTTATCCACAAGAGCAAGGGGGTTCTTTTTTTGAATGGGGAATCCTCCCCAAACCCCACGCTCCGCGCCTCGCCTTGCTCGGTTGGAAGTCTGCCTACCCTAGCGAGAGGCACCTGGCTCTGGCACGGTGTCTTTCACATATTGTGCGGCGAGGCGTTTGGATTCGTTCCAAGTATGCACTGCCATCCCTGCCGTGGGGCCTTCATGCAGAATGCCTTTGGTGAGCGTGCTGAGTTCAAACCCAAACCATTGCTTGATTTTCTTTTCGCTCAAATGGGCGACGATAAGCAAGCCTGTCCACCCCATACTGAAATTAACACTGCGGTTCATGCTTTTATTTAAATCGGTGGAGAGATGGTTGATGCGGTAAACATCGTCAATATCGCGAATCATAATGCCCGCTTTGTCCTGAATCAGACCCGAGCTTTCGCTTTGCATACCCAGTGCGCAGCCCTCATGCTCACTGACAAGATCCATCGCCGCGCCATCATTAAAGCCATCGCCCACCATAGCCACTTTTTTGTTTTGTTTGATATAGTGGTAAACAATATCAGTTTTGGTGGTCATGTTCTTTGCAGTATGGCGGCGTTCAAGAACGTCTTTGGTATTCTCACCAATATCTAAGCCAGCATGAAGCGTCACCATTTTATCGATGCCCATATTTTGTAAAATCGCCTCTGCTTTTTCTTTGTTAGAACCTGTCGCAATCACAATTTCTTTGCCCGATTTTTTGAGAGCTTTGAGGGTATCTATTGCGGCCGCACGCGGCTTATCTTGCAGGCTGATGATGCCAAAATCAGCGGCCTTATTTTTTGTGCCTTCTTTAAATACAATAATCGCATCTTTAAATGCGGGTTCGTCGTTGGTATGAATTTTGTTGAGTTCAGCTTTGATTGCCGCGAGATCTTTTGCGGTTACGCCGCTTTCTTTTGACTCAGCCACCAGTGCGGTGAAGTAATCGATATTGCCGATATGTGTCTTCGCATTGCCGACCTTACCATAAATCCCTCTGGTAAGCTCTGCACCATCCTGAGTTATGTAATGATGTTTTTCGTTTACCCAAGTGATTTCAGGAGCGGGCGTTTTGGCATCTTTTAATTCGTCCGTCGCATAGGTGCGTATTGCATGAGCGATAGTATGGGTTTGTCCCACTTCCAAACTGCGTGCGAGGGCGAGTAGACCGTTTTTATCACCATGAGCTACCGCGAATTCTTCTACACTCGGTTTGCCTTCGGTGAGCGTCCCCACTAAATCAAACACAGCGACATTGGTTTTTTGCATATTCACCAAATGATCGCTTTTGAGCACATAGGTTTTGCCTTCGTCTTTCAAACGCTCAACCACCGCAGGCAGTGCCATCATCGAAATCGCAATCTGGCAAGGTGCGGCAACAATAAAAAACTCCATCGACTTACGCAAATTTTCTTTAGAGATGAGTTTTTTGGTGTCGAGTAATTTGCCTTTTTCACCCTCCATCACCGCGTCTTTAAAGAACAATAATCCGCCTACTGCCGAAATCCACTTCACATAGGTTTTAAGAGTTTTATCCAGCCATGTTTCCCGCGCTGCACGGGTGTCGTGTTGTTTTGTATCGCCATGCACTAACATGAATCCACTGGATTCTTTGTATTTCTTGCTAGCGGTCATCAGCAGTTCGTCACCCCCATTGCGCGCCATTTGGAAAATAGGATCGCCAGTAATAGTTTTACGGCTGTGATCGCCCGTATAAAGGCTGGTATCGAGTTCAGTATGTGCGGCCTTGTCGCCACCCACTTCCGTCAACACGCCATCCACCGGAATCCCCTGATTGGGATTTACTTTAACGATGTCTCCCACTTCAATTTCGCGCACAAAACGCTCGCTGAAATTTGACTCATTTGTCTTTTTTACGTCATAATATAAACAAGAAAAACGTTCATGGAATTTGTTGTAATCATCTGCAATAAACTTCCATTTTGGCAATTCCGTACCTGCTGTTTTAGCATCATCCGCTGACTTTACAGGTAGTGGATCTTTTGCAGGTTTCCCGTCTTGTGGGAAAGGTTGAGAATGAAAATCAAACTTCAATCCATCGAACACAATAAAGCCGTATTGATGCTCAAACGCCGCAATATCATATGCGGTACGATTTTTGTTTGCGGTTAGTTTTTCGTATGCCTCAAAGGCTTCTTTCACACGGCTTGCACCAAATTGTCGCCAGTGATCGAGTAAGCCTTCCATATGCTCTTGCTCAGCGCGGGTGAGGCAAAGCTTTGTAGCTTCGTCTATCACTTCGGTATCTTTATAAGTTGCACCGTGATCGTGTCCGTGGTCATGTTCATCATCGTCGTGATCATGGCTATGGCCGCTGGTTTTCTGATGAATATGCGCAATCATCGGCAGCCCTGCAATACGCTTGGCGCGCTCTTTTTTCGCGGCGGTGAAGCGATCATTGAGTTCATCTGCCTTGCCATGGGCATAGCCTTTCATCAGGCGCATCGTGCCCGCGGCAATAATCGGCTCCGCATCACCTTCAGCCACACCCATTCCCGTGAGAAACAAATTCAGTGCTTCCATCATGAAATCGGCATACTCGCCCTCTTTCCAGAAACCTTTGGCGTCTTTGAATGTATCCCATGCCATTTCGCTGGAACCTGCGGCAAGCGCCGCACGACGGGTATTAGTATTTTTCTCGCCCTTCAGTGCCAGCGCCGCTGCAATACCCCCCATCGGCAAGCCCACTTTGCGCGCCGTTTTAGGGTCGATTTTACTCAAAAAAGAAGGAGCAGTGGTTGTTTCAGCCATTTTTTCTCTATAAATTTGTTGCGAGTCATTCTCAATTAAACATATCTAACACCCTCATGCTAGCAAATCATTGTTACATTTTGATGACGAGATTTTATTTTATACTCAACGCACATCAAGCGCCGAGCCTAACCGAGCAAAGCGAGGCGGCGTAGCCGTGATGTTTGGGGAGTCCCCTCATTCAAACAAAAATATTTGTAACCATTCACCACTTCCCTGCGAATCAGTGAGTGTAAGGAGCGACGATGAACACTTTATTTTCTACCCTCACTGCGATAGTTTTATTTTCCACCACTGCTTATGGAGCACC
>JBILIE010000091.1:0-6432 GCA_044350115.1 Rickettsiales bacterium | reverse complement strand
TGACCTTGGTGCCCACGCTCACGGCGTTAAACAGTATTTCGATGTCTTCGGGATAAAGCCGCACGCATCCGTGGCTAGACCGTTTACCAATGCCATAAGGCCGGTTGGTGCCGTGGATTAGAAACTTTTTCCAACCCAGATACAACGCATACGCGCCCAGAGGGTTATCTGGGCCAGGCGAGACAATATCCGGTAAATCAGGATTTTCCTCCCGAATTGATGAAGGCGGTATCCATGGAGGATTCCGCCGTTTGCTGGCAACCAACGTCGTACCCAGAGGGGTTTGCCAGCCCTCCTGACCAATACCTATCGGAAAGGTCATCACATTGCCTTTTTTCATGAAATAAAACAGCCGCAATTCGGAGAGATTTAGCACAATTCCCTCACGCACGGGAGGAAGCAGATGCGCGGTCGTCAGCGTGATCTTCGTTCCCTTCGGCGGCGTCCATGGATCAATACCTGGATTAGCAGCGAGAAGCTCAACGATGCCAATATCATTTTTTCGTGCAATTTCGTAGAGGTTGTCTTCCTGTCTCACCGTGTAATAAGAAACCTCCCCCACTACACCACCACTGGGTGTATAGGTGGCCGCATCTGAGGGAGAAGCAGTCGCCAGAAGTATAATAAGTATATAAAAAGCCATGTGATTTTTTAACGCTGTTTTTTATCGATTGACTTTGATTGTAATCAAAGCATTTGCCGTATTCAGGATTATAGGAAGAAAAGCGCTCACATGTGTGAACGTATCGTTCCAACTTAAAAATGGGCGATTTGTCTCTGCCGAGTTGAGGTCGGTTATTGTTTGAGAACGCTGCAAGATGGTGATCCTGTGGCTTCATTTTTTGGTGATTAACTTTATGACTAACGCACAAGCCTGCATTAACAACAAGACCTACGACGAAATCAAAGTCGGTGATTCGGCGAATCTCACACGCACGCTGACCAAGCAAGATATTCAGCTTTTTGCCGTTGTCACTGGCGATATGAACCCCGCGCATTTGGACGAGGCGTACGCAAAAACAGATATTTTCCGCCATATTGTCGCGCATGGCATGTGGACGGGTTCGATGTTTTCTGCCCTCTTGGGTATGTATCTACCGGGGCCAGGGACGATATATTTAAGCCAAACACTCAAATTCCTCCAGCCTGTGCGGCTGGGGGAGACCATTACTGCCTCCGTTCGCGTGATAGGCAAAGATGATAAACACAAACAGGTCACACTGGAAACCCTATGCGCCAATGAAAAAGGCGAACATGTACTGGAGGGCGAAGCCGTGGTGCTTGCCCCTGCCGAAAAAATCTGCTGGGAGGGAGCAGCCCTGCCGGAGATACAAGTCAAAACACCAAGCCACAACTATGAGCAATGGCTAATGAGTAAGGTACGCGATCTCAAACCACTTAAAGTTGCCGTGGTGCATCCGGTGGATATTTTCTCGCTTTCTGGTGCGATAGAGGCCGCGCGCAGTGGAGTGATTGAACTGGTTTTGGTAGGGCCAGAGCAGAAAATACGCAAAGTGGCGGAAGATGCGCATATTGATCTGGATTCCTATGTCATTGTTTCTACACCGCACAGCCATGCTGCTGCTAACGCTGCCGTTGAAATGGCAAATCAGGGAAAAGTGGAAGCCCTTATGAAGGGAAAACTCGCGACCGAGGAGCTGATGGAAGCGGTGGTGGATAAAGAAAAAGGGCTGCGCACCGGTAGGCGCATGAGCCATGTATTTGTGCTGGATGTGCCAAGCTACCCCAAGCCGTTGTTCCTCACCGATTCTGCTATCAATATTCGCCCTACATTGATGGAGAAGAAGGATATCGTGCAGAATGCCATTGATTTGTTTCAAACCCTGAAATTGGGCACACCGAAAGTGGCGTTGCTATCGGCAGTGGAAACGGTCAACGAGAAGCTGCCTTCTACGCTCGATGCGACAGCCCTATGCAAAATGGCCGAACGCGGGCAGATCACTGGCGGCATACTTGATGGGCCGCTGGCGTTTGATAACGCCATTTCTATGGAAGCTGCCCACATTAAAGGGTTGCACTCCCCTGTTGCTGGCAATGCCGATATTCTTGTCGTCCCCGACATTGAATCTGGCAACATGCTTTATAAACAACTGCGCTATTTCTCTGGTGCACAAGGCGCAGGCATTGTGCTTGGCGCGAAAGTGCCGATTATTCTCACCAGCCGCGCGGGTGATGCGGAAAGTCGTGTGGCTTCGAGCGCGCTGGCGTTACTTTATCTACGAACGAGGAGTGTATGAGCATCTTTCTTACCTGCAACGCTGGTTCAGCCAACACTAAGCTGGCGGCATTTGATACAGAAACCATGGAACGTAAAGGCCATGCGGTCATTCACAATAACGCAGCGGAACTCACGGAGTGGCTATGCTCCATCGGTTCACTGGATATTGTAATGGTGGGGCACCGCGTGGTGCATGGTGGGCTGGAGTTTAGACATCCTGTCGCGATTACGGAATCGGTGTTAAATAAGTTGAAGGGCTTCATTCCGCTTGCGCCGCTGCACCAACCAGCGGCAATCAAGTTGATTGAGGAAGTGCAGAAACTTTATCCCAAGATACCTCAGATCGCCTGCTTTGACACGGCGTTTCACCATACCATGCCAGACGTCGAACGCAGGCTGCCGCTACCCAGAAAATACCACGATGAAGGCATCATGCGCTATGGTTTCCATGGGCTTTCTTACCAGCATATTGCGGATGTTTTGCCGGAAATTGCAGGAAAGAGGTTGGCGCATGGGCGTGTGGTGGTGGCGCATCTGGGGGGTGGCTCTTCTGCTTGCGCGATGAAGGATTTGAAAAGTGTCGCCAGCACTATGGGGTTTTCCACGCTCGATGGGCTCATGATGGGTACGCGATGTGGCACGCTCGATGCAGGAGTAGTGTTGCACTTGCTGACAGAAAAGAAGATGCCCGTATCAGAAGTCACCGAATTGCTTTATTATCAATCAGGGCTAAAGGGTGTATCGGGCATCAGCGGCGATATGCAAGAATTGTTGGAGAGCAAACGCGTAGCAGCGCAGGAGTCGATAGAACTTTATTGCCACCTTGCGGCAAAACAAATTGCAGGTTTGTTACCTGCACTGGGTGGAATGGACGCGCTCGTCTTCACTGGCGGCATCGGTGAGAATGCTGCCTATGTGCGGGAGCGAATAGCTGATTTATTACGATGGATTGACGAATTTTCAGTGTATGTTATTCCGACAGATGAAGAAAAAGTGATCGCCGAGCATTGTAAAACTATATTGAAAGGGAAATCCCATGCCGCTTAGAACCGTTGATGCAAGCACACTCAAAAGCTGGCTGGATTCGGGTGAAGCCGTGCTTGTGGATGTGCGCGAACCTGGCGAGCATCAGGCTGAAAGTATCCCTGGTGCGTTTCACTTGCCGCTTGGAAAAGTTTGTAAATCCGCGTTGCCAGAAACAGCACTTAAAAAGTTAGTGATCCATTGTCGCAAAGGCGGACGTGGCGGAACGGCATGCGAAAAACTCCTCGCCGAAGATTCAAACCTTGAAATCTATAACCTCGAAGGTGGCATCGAGGCATGGACACAGGCGGGTCACGCAGTCAAAACCTCAGGAAAATTCTTTCTTCCTTTAGATCGACAAGTGCAGCTTACGATTGGCCTGTGTTTACTGATCGGCAGCTGGCTTGGTTATACCTACGAAAGTCCTGTGTGGTTTTTATTCACCGGATTGTTCGGTATTGGCCTTACCATGGCTGGAAGCACTGGGTTTTGTGGTCTTGCCATGCTGATGGCCAAAGCACCATGGAATCAGAAAGGCGCGCAAGCCTCATGCTGCGCGGTGAAATAATATGGCTGGAGAAGAACTTAAAATTGCACATGTTATAGAGACCAGAGAAAGTGCTTATGCCGTCTCCATTACTGTTTCTGGTCACACACTCAAAGGCGATGAACCCATATCGTTCGGCGGTAGAAATCTTGGCCCAGCGCCCTATGATTTGCTGCTTGCCGCACTCGGAGAATGCACGGCAATGACTGTACGCTGGTATGCCATTCAGCAAAAATGGCCACTGGAAAAAGTGGAAGTGAAACTCTCTCACCAAAAAGTCGATAAGGTCGATACGTTTGAAAAACAGGTGATCGTGCATGGTGATGAGCTTACGCCTGAGCAACGCCAAAAGCTCATCGATATCGCCGCTAAATGTCCGGTTCAGCGCACGCTGGAATCGGATGTAGTGATGCGGACGATATAATCCCCGCAGCATATTTTGCGAATGATGCTCGATTGTTATTCTGCACTACCAGTTTTTTTACTGGCAGGTTCGGGGATGAACAGCATGAACTTCGCCAGTGGACGTTTAAACAGCAGCAGATAGCTAACATGCATCCCCACAAACAGTAGCATTAAATTCGCAAAGAGCTCGTGCGATTCCTCCAGAGCTTCTGTCAGAAATCCTTTCTTTTCTTCTTTCCCGTCATCATCTGCGTAGGCATTAGTCACGATTTCTACATTTGCCAACCCAATGGATTTTCCCTTGTCGAGTGTGAAGCCCGTGCTGATAGCCAAAATTAGACTCAAGGCGATACCCAACATCAGACTTTTGCTGATAGCGGGATGCGTGAAGGCATTTTCGAATTTCAAGCCTTCAAATGAAGGATAAAAGCGCATCAGGCCAACCTGACGCTCACCGCTGAGTGCCCAAAGAAGACGCAGGATAATAACAATCGCAACACCATAACCAAACCACGCGTGAACGAGGCCAAGCCCGCCAGTGAGGTACGCCATTATCGCCAATGTAGCGAGAATGGCGTGATAAATACGGATGCGGTACACTGCGCTCATGACTGCACTCTATATTCGTTCTCAAGTAAATTGGTTTGATGTAAATCAATAATTATTCAGGTCTATCTGTATTTTTTTGCTCCAAGCCATTTTCCAAGCTCCATCACCACAAGCAGTGATGAGGCGATCAGCAACAGAGTGCACCATTCATGAAGCGTGACCGGCGTAATGCTCAATACGGAGCTTAGACCTCGCAGATACATGGCGGCGATATGCAGCCCCTGTGCCGCCAGCGTGCCTATGAGCAGCAATGGATTGGCGAATAGCGTGTGCCGGAACACGGACTTATGCTCGGAACGGCTGTTAAATGTCTGGAAGTTTTCAAACAGCACAAAAAGCAACAGCAGCTGGAAAATTAATAAAACATGCTAAATTTAAGCAATGGTGCCTCGGGTCGGACTCGAACCGACACACCCGTGAGGATACAAGATTTTGAGTCAGACACGGAAGCACCCTGTTAGTTCACTATAAATCCACACAAATTCCTATAATGCAAGATTTTTCAAAGTGTTCCGTTGGAGGGGGTATTACTACAAATCCACATCGTTCAAGAGAGATTTTTACCCACCGTGCCGACTATGTGCCTACCAGCAGACGAATAAGAGTTTCCATGTCTAATTCTGTTCGCACAAGATTTTTGCTCTGATGCGTCTACTAATCTCACTTTTTCATGCTTTCTCGGCGTTCCTCCAAGTTCACTACCGTGTCATCTTTTTTCTGCAAAATGTCGCTTATCTTCGTACCTACCGCATCAGAAATTTGCTTCCTATGCGAATCGACAAGGTGAGAATAACGCTTCGTGGTTTGCGGTGTCAAATGTCCTAAGAGCTGACCGATTTCTTCCAGCGTCAGGCCGGCCATAATAGCGAACGATGCAAACGCATGGCGCAGATCATGCTTCCGCAGGTTTGCAAGACCTGCTTTTTTCAGGATACGATGCCACATCTCGTTTGGTGGCGAATGATGCCTGCCGAGCTTTTCTTGCACCCCGACGAAGTAGCCTGGGAACAAATACGGATTGCCAACTACCCGCTCCAGCTTCTCAATTTCGGCCATCGCTAACGGTGAAAGGTTGATTTTCTTTTTCCCCGTTTTGGAATCTGGAAGGTCTAAGGTATTTTCCTCATAGTTGATGTATTCCCATTTTGCGGTCAGCAATTCGCCTTGGCGCGCGCCAGTGTAAATCAACATACGGAAGAAAATCATCATGCTGCGCTCTTCGGTCTTATCCGCCTCGCACTGGTTGATTGTTTCAATCAGCTTGCGAAGTTCGCTTTCATTCAGATAGCGGTCGCGCTTGTTTTCCTTGTAGCGTTTGATGCCAAGGCACGGATTGCTATTAGGTTCACGGATGCCCCAATCTTCGCAAACACTCATCATGTGCGAAAGGCAAGCAAGCGCACGGTTGGCTGTTATCGGCGTTTTGTGCAGCTTGCCATGCCACTCCTGAACATCCTTGCGCATAATATCTTCCATCGCATGATTTCTGAAATGCGGCATAATCAGCGTTCTTAGCACCTCTTTTTTGCCTTTAACGGTGGAAGGCTTATTGTGGTGAGTGATATATTCATTCACGTAGCGTTCCTTGAAATCCTTGAGCAAGGTTTTT
>JBILIE010000090.1:0-6443 GCA_044350115.1 Rickettsiales bacterium | reverse complement strand
TGGCGTGCGCGCAAAAGTTTTGGCTATACGCAAGGTAAAGAGATTATCAAACCACAATATGCGGTGGATCGGTTATATGAACTTACCAAAAATCAGTCGCCTTACTTCACGACTGATGTCGGTCAGCATCAGATGTGGGCGGCGCAATACCTCAAATTTGACAAGCCCTATCGCTGGATGAGTTCGGGTGGCCTCGGCACGATGGGCTATGGCTTCCCCTCCGCCATGGGTGTGCAAATCGCTCATCCGAAAGAGCTGGTCGTCTGCGTAACGGGCGAGGCGAGCTTCATGATGAATATTCAAGAGCTTTCGACGGTGAAGCAATATCGCCTTCCAGTAAAAATCTTCATCCTCAACAACCGTTATATGGGCATGGTACGCCAGTGGCAGGAGATGTTCCACGGAGGGCGCTATAGCGAATCCTATATGGATTCTCTGCCCGATTTCGTGAAGCTGGCAGAGGCTTATGGCATCAAAGGCCTACGCTGCGACAACCCCGCAAAAGTGGACGATACCATCAAACAAATGCTCGCAATCGACGGCCCTGTGCTGGTCGATATGTTGGTGGATCAGAACGAAAACGTCTATCCTATGATCCCCGCTGGTGCGGCGCACAACGAGCTGCTGCTGGGGCCAAACGAGCCTTGGGGGAAGTTGGATAAGAATCAAGTATAACCCTGCGATCGCTAGTTAAGTCGTTGATCATCTGCGCTTCCGCTGCTCACGTATCCAAACATACGCTGCGCTGCGGTTCTCGAAGTCCTGCCTCTTAACTTCACTTCGCGCTGGCAGGTTTTTATTTTTTTGGCTATCACCTCATACGAAAGTATTACGAAGGGATAGAAAAATGTTCTCATTACAAAACAAACGCGCATTAGTGACCGGTGCAACGGGTGGTATCGGCGGGGCGATTGCGAAGGCGCTGGCGGCGCAGGGCGCGCAGCTGGCGATTTCGGGTACGAAGGAAGATAAACTCAAGGCTTTTGCGGCGGAACTCGGCGGGGACGTCAAAACCATCGCCTGCAATCTGGGGGAAGCGGCGCAGATCGAAAACCTGCTGAAAGAGGTAGAAGCGCAATTGGGTGGTATTGATATTCTGATCTGCAATGCGGGGATCACGCGCGATAATCTGGCGATGCGCATGAAAGACGAAGAATGGAATGATGTGATTCGTATCAATCTAGAGGCAACTTTCCGCCTGAATCGCGGCGTATTGCGTGGGATGATGAAAAATCGCTGGGGGCGCATTATTAACGTGACTTCCGTTGTCGGCACGATGGGTAATCCCGGTCAGGCTAATTATTGCGCCGCCAAAGCAGGTATTCAGGGCATGAGTAAATCCATGGCGCAGGAAGTGGCCAGCCGTGGCATCACCATCAATTGCATCGCTCCTGGATTTATCAAAACACCGATGACGGAAGCGCTGAACGATCAGCAATCCGATCGCATTACACAGAATATTCCTGCAGCACGATTTGGTCTGCCAGAGGATATTGCTGCGGGTGCAGTGTTCCTCGCCAGCGAGGAGGCCAGTTATATGACGGGTCAGACGCTGCATATTAATGGCGGATTATTGATGGTTTAATAGTGGGTTGCAAAATAAGTCCACAGTGATGACAGCAATGGTTAATGCGCTTAGGCAATTTATGCTTGCCAAGGCTTTCATTGCGTGCTTGTTATGCTGGAAATCTTGAGCGTTGCTGTGTTTGTGCGGCCTGCGTGAAAGCTAAAAACTAAGGAAACCTAACAAAGGGAATTATCATGAGTGACATCGCAAACCGCGTAAAGAAAATCGTAGCTGAACATTTGGGCGTGGAAGAAGGCAAAGTAGTGCCTGAAGCAAGCTTCATTGACGATCTGGGGGCAGACAGTCTCGATACCGTTGAATTGGTGATGGCGTTTGAAGAAGAATTCAATGTTGAAATTCCTGATGAAGCAGCTGAAAAAATTCAGACTGTTCAGGATGCGGTTACTTTCATCACCGAACATTCTAACTAGAACTTAGTATAGCAATTATATGCGTCGTGTAGTCGTAACAGGACTTGGCCTTGTGACCCCTTTGGGTTGTGGAGTCGATGTCACATGGAAAAATCTATTGGCAGGAAAATCGGGCATTCGCACGATCAGGCAGGCTGATATGACTGACATCCCTGCTAAAATCGCGGGTGAGGTGCCAACAGAAGGCGAGGGCGCATTTGCTGCGGATGACTTTATCGAGCCGAAAGAGCAACGCAAAATGGGTAAATTTATCCATTTTGGGATTGCGGCGGCAGATATGGCCATCAAAGATTCAGGAATCGACCAAATCGCAGCGGCAGAAGGCGAGCGTATTGGTGTGCTCATCGGCTCTGGCATTGGTGGTTTGCCGGTGATTGAAGAAGTGGTGGCGCTGATTGCCGAAAAAGGCCCTAAGCGCGTGAGTCCCTTCTTTATTCCTGCCTGTTTGATTAACCTGATATCCGGTCAGGTGTCGATTAAATACGGCCTGAAAGGCCCGAATCACTCAGTGGTCACGGCATGTTCAACAGGTGCACATGCGATTGGTGATGCAGGGCGCATTATTGCCTATGGCGATGCAGACGTGATGGTGGCGGGTAGCTCAGAAGCAACGATTTGCCGCACAGGTATGGCAGGTTTTGCTGCAGCGCGTGCGCTATCGACAAGCTATAACGACACGCCAACCAAGGCTTCTCGCCCATGGGATAAAGGCCGCGACGGCTTTGTGATGGGTGAAGGCGCAGGCATTGTGGTGCTGGAAGAGTATGAGCACGCCAAAGCCCGCGGTGCGAAGATTTATGGCGAGCTGGTGGGTTATGGTATGTCGGGTGATGCCTATCACATCACCGCGCCGCAATCTGAAGGTGACGGCGGCTTCCGTGCAATGAGTGCAGCACTCAAAAATGCGAATCTACAAACGACGGATATTGATTATATCAATGCCCACGGCACCTCGACTCCATTGGGTGATGAAATTGAATTGGGCGCAGTAAAGCGTCTGTTTGGTGACCACGCATATAAGCTCTCGATGTCTTCCACCAAATCTGCCATTGGCCATTTGCTGGGCGGGGCAGGGAGTGTGGAAGCGATTTTTAGCCTGCTCGCGATGCGCGATCAGATCTGCCCGCCTACGCTTAACTTAGAGAATCCTTCCGATGCCTGCGATATCGACCTCGTACCGTTGGTAGCGAAAAAACGCGAGATTAATGCGATTCTTTCCAACTCCTTTGGTTTTGGCGGCACCAATGCCAGCGTAGTGTTCAAAAAGATGAACGGATGATTCGATAACTCGATGATTCGATTAATCAGCGTGAGAGTTATGAAGCGTATTCTTGCCATTCTTGTAAGTATTTTTGTTATCGTGGCGGCGGCAGCAGTGGGTGGCTATTATTGGCTCACCAGTATTTATGCCAACGAACCAATTCAATTCGCGAATGAAAAAATTATCGAAATTCCCGCAGGTGCAAGCGGACAACAGATTGCCACTCTCTTAGAGTCCAACGCAGTGATTCGCCATGGCAAGGCGTTCCGTCTGCTTTCGGTGTTGGAGAAGCAAAATATGCATTTTCAGGCGGGGGAATATTTGTTTGGTTCTGGCATTACGCCGTTTGGAGTGATGGAGAAACTGGTAAAGGGCGTTGTGATTCGTCGAAAAATTACGATTCCTGAAGGTAAAACAAGCGCGGAGATTGTGGCGTTACTTACCGCAGATGAACGTCTGACAGGTGAGATAAAAACGCTACCCGCAGAAGGTTCGCTGCTGCCGGAAACCTACGATTTTACCAAAGGAACCGAGCGGCAGGAAATGGTTGTGCGGATGCAGGATGCGCAGCAAAAAGTGATGAGTGAATTATGGGAACTCAGGCAGTTGTATTTGCCTTTCACCACCTCTCAAGAGGCAATGACGCTGGCTTCGATTATAGAAAAAGAAACGGGCAAGCCAGAGGAGCGCCCACGTATTGCCGGAGTTTATGTCAATCGATTGCGTAAGGGAATGTTGCTGCAGGCCGATCCCACGGTGGCATACGGCGTTTATGGCGGGCAATATGCTGATAAAGCGCTTACGTTGAAAGACCTCAAAACCGATACGCCGTATAACACTTATACGCGCAAAGGCTTGCCGCCCACGCCGATTTGCAATGTAGGGAAGGCCGCTATTGCGGCGGCACTTCAGCCGATGGTAACGGATGAACTTTATTTTGTAGCGACAGGCGATGGCGGGCATCGTTTCAGCAAAACGCTGGTGAACCATAACAGCGCAGTGGCGGATTATCGGAAGCGGAAAAAAGAGATAATTGATAAGTAATTAGTGGGAAGAAAAAACGCTTTACCACTCATCACTAACCACTTATCACTTACTTATTATGAAAAAAGTTTTTGCTAATGCCGAAGAGGCACTTAAAGGTTTGCTCCACGACGATATGCGCTTGATGTCGGGCGGGTTTGGTTTATGCGGTATTGCCGAAAATTGTATCGCTGCAATTCACGCTTCGGGCGTGAAAGGCCTCACGGTAGTGAGCAATAATTGCGGGGTGGACGATTTCGGCCTCGGTGTGTTGCTACATGCCAAACAAATCAAAAAAATGATCTCGTCTTATGTGGGCGAAAATAAAGAATTTGAGCGCCAGTATCTCGGCGGCGAATTGGAATTAGAATTCAACCCGCAAGGTACCCTAGCCGAACGCATCCGCGCTGGTGGCGCAGGTATCCCCGCATTCTACACTAAAACGGGTGTGGGCACCATCGTGGCGGAAGGCAAAGAAATCCGCAAATTCGGTGGTGAAGAATATGTGATGGAAACAGGGCTGAAAGCGGATGTCGCCATCGTAAAAGCATGGAAAGGTGATGCTTCTGGCAATCTTGTTTTCCGCAAAACCTCGCGCAATTTTAACCCGATGATGGCGATGGCGGGCAAAGTCACCGTTGCTGAAGTGGAAGAATTAGTCGAAGTTGGCAAGCTTGGTGCTGACGAAATCCACACCCCCGGAATTTTCGTGCAGCGCATTTTTAAAGGCACGAATTATCAGAAGCGGATAGAGTTTAGAACGGTGCGGGCGGCCTAAGAATATGTTCAACCGAGAGGTGGACTGAGACAAACTGCATGTGATAGCAGCCTTTTCATTGCAACCTTTGCAATGAGCCATTAAAAGTGTGGCATGATCCCATTTATAGAAACCAAACATCCTATCCGTCACTTTCTTGATCTACGGGATATTGACGCGAATCAATTGCGGTTGATTATCGATACTGCGCGCAAGGTGAAGGAAGACTTCAAACAAGGCATACACATTGCGCCGCTGACAGGCAAAGTGCTGGGGATGATTTTTGAGAAGAACTCTACTCGCACTCGTGTTTCCTTCGAAGTGGGTTTTCGAGATTTGGGTGGTCATGCGATTTTTATGAGCGAGCGTGATATGCAGCTTGGGCGTGGCGAAACACTGGCGGATACGGCGCGGGTGCTCTCGCGCTATATCGACTGCGTGATGCTGCGGGCGAATAAGCACTCTAGCCTCATTGAACTGGCAGAAAATGGTCATATTCCGATTATTAATGGCCTTACTGATTATAGCCATCCCTGCCAAATTATGGCGGATATTCTGACGTATGAAGAACATAAGGGCAATATTGCAGGCGCAAAAATCGCATGGCTAGGTGATGGCAATAATGTGGCGACAAGCTGGATTCAGGCAGCAGTAAAATTCAAATTTTCTCTGCGTTTGGCGTGCCCCCCTTCGTTATTGCCCGATGCGGATACGCTGGCATGGGCAAAGGCTGAAGATGCAGATATCATAGTCACGCAAGACCCCAAAGAGGCGGTTGCGGGCGCGGATGCCGTCGTCACCGATTGCTGGGTTTCTATGGGCGATACTGATGCACAAGCGCGCCATGCCGCACTTGCGCCGTATCAAGTGAATGATGGAATCATGAAACTAGCGGATCCTATGGCTATTTTTATGCATTGCCTGCCCGCACATCGCGGAGAGGAAGTGACCGCTTCTGTCATCGATGGTCAGCAATCAGTAATTTGGGATGAGGCCGAAAACCGCCTACATGCTCAAAAAGGCGTGCTGATGTGGTGTTTCAAAGTGATTTAAAAATAGGTATAACATTTAAATGTCCATCGAACTTGTAGAATACAAAGATTGCATCCAGCCATTTCTGATTCATCATTCCAGTATCCGTGGAAAGCTGGTGCGTCTAGCAGATGTGGCAGATACGATTCTTACCCGCCATGAATATCCTGAAGTGGTTTCGCGTTTATTGGCGGAAATGCTGGTGATCGCAACAATGCTTTCTGCCAACCTGAAGGGTAAGGGAATCCTCACTGTACAGCTTAAAGGCGATGGTTTGGTCAAATTTATTGTGGCAGATGCAACGGCAACAGGAAAAATGCGCGGCTATGCTGATTTAAAGGAAGACGCGGCAGAGAAATTGGCGGCACTCAA
>JBILIE010000088.1:0-6481 GCA_044350115.1 Rickettsiales bacterium | reverse complement strand
CATCAATCGCGCCGAGCACGCTGAAGATATTATTGAGGCCAGAGAACAGACCTGACAGAATCAGCGGGGTGCGCTGAATGCTAGTGAGGATACGCTTGCCCAGTGGCAGTGCCGCAATTTTTGATTTGAGTTCATCATCGTCTTTAGCACCGTATTCATCGCGCAGTTCGGGCAATGTTTTTTCGGGGATGAGTGCGCCTGCGGCAAAGCCAGAGGCAATCAGCGCGCCCGCCACGCTTTTGGCAGAGTTACCTTGATTGATACCCGCCTGAACTTTTTTGAGGCCTGCGCCTACTTCAGACGCTGCTTTGATGCCTACGACTTTATCGGCCATAAAGCGGCGAAAGCTATTCCATGCCCCTGTAAGATCTTGCGTGTGGCGTGGTGCAAAGGCGCTGCCTGCTTCTACCCCAATGCCATTTTGTTTGAGCACATTGCCAAAGCCTTGCATGAGCGCGATTTGTTTTTCTTCCACACTTTTGCGACCAAAGGCCAGCATGGTAGTGTCGCCTGTGATAAAAAATCCATCCGACATCATGCCTGCACGATCTTTGCGCAGTAAGTTGCCGATAAAGCCCAGCACGTTACCAATTTGATAGAAAATGGCTGCGCCGATGAACTTATCGAAGGGGCGTTTTTCTGTGGCAAGCTCCTCGGTTTTGGCTTCGCCACCGATGAGGTTATTTTGTTTGAGCAGGCCGAGCACGTCCTGCTCATTCGTGAATCCGCCCACACGAAGTGCGGCGCGATTATCGATCACATCGTAACTGACATGCATGCCTTTTGCTGCGAGTGCTTTGTCCAGCCCTGCAACTGCATTCGCATCTGCAGGTGCAAAAATCACCGCTTCCATAGGCGCTTTTTTGCCTCCAGAGAAGATGATTTCTTGAATTGCAGAATTACTTAATTGCCATTGATAACGCATGAATACCCTTTCGCTACGTCCTCAATATAGCAAAAGAAATGGGCGAGTTGTGTTACAATTGCGTGAAGATTGGAGTCTCTTTATGTTTGCTCCTGCACTTCGCTACTGCTTCGTGCAATGAGCCTAACGCCTTTGGCGACTAAAGCGCTCGGCCTACTGGCCTCCGTCATTCGTTTATGACTTACCTAGTTTTTTTAGCACAGCCTTGACTGAAGCTTCTGCCGTAATGCCAAATTGTTTGTAGAGTTCGGGGGCAGGGGCGGAGGCACCAAAGCCTTGCATGCCGATGAAAATCCCTTCTTCACCAATCCAGCGCTCCCAGCCGAAACCACCTGCGGCTTCGATAGCGACGCGCAGGCCATCGCCCAGCACTTCATCGCGATACGATTTAGGTTGTTTGGCGAACAACTCCCACGACGGCATCGACACCACCTTGGCGCTCACGCCTTGTGCGGCCAGTTGCTTTTGTGCTTCGATAGAGATTTCAACTTCGGAGCCAGAAGCGACTAGTGTCGCTTGGCATTTGGCATTTGGCATTGGGGATTGGGAAAGAACATAAGCACCAAACGCACATTTATTCTCTGCCGCGTATTCAGTGCGGAGCGCAGGAACATTCTGGCGGGTCAGCGAGAGCACCGAAGGCGTCTCGGTGCTGGCGAGTGCGAGTGCCCAGCATTCTGCTACTTCCGTTGTATCGCAGGGGCGGAAGGTTTGCAGATTGGGGATGCAACGAAGTGCGGCGAGATGTTCTACGGGTTGATGCGTGGGGCCGTCTTCGCCGAGGCCAATCGAATCATGCGTCATCACATAAATCACGCGCTGTCCCATGAGTGCAGAAAGACGAATTGCAGGGCGGCAATAATCGGTGAAAACCATGAAGGTGCCGCCGTAAGGAATAAAACCGCCATGCAGCGCAATGCCGTTCATGGCTGCGGCCATTGCATGTTCGCGGATGCCCCAGTAGATGTAGCGACCTGCGGGATTTTCTGCGGAGAAAGTCTGCATCGCTTTGGTTTTGGTAAGGTTGGAGCCTGTTAAATCCGCCGATCCGCCGACGAGTTCGGGCAGTGCATCGTAAAGCACTTCCAGCACGCGGCCTGAAGATTGGCGGGTGGCTTCTTTGGTTTTTTGTTCAGCTTGGGTTTGTTTGAATTGTTCAATGGCGCTGTGCCAGTTTTCGGGCAGATCGCCCGCCATACGGCGCGCAAATTCTTCTTTATGCGCGGAAATCTCGAAGCGTTTTTCCCATGCGGTATAATCACTCGCTCCGCGTGCGCCCGCTTCGCGCCATGCGCTTAAAATATCAGCAGGGATTTCAAATGGAGCATGGCTCCAGCCAAGCGCTGCGCGTGCACCCGCGATTTCTTCGTCCCCTAAAGGCGAGCCGTGACAGCCTGATGTTCCTGCTTTTTTTGGTGCGCCATAACCAATCACGGTGCGGCAGGCAATCAGCGTGGGCTTATCGGATTTTTGTGCGGCTGCGATGGCTTTAGCAACGGCAGTCGCATCGTGACCATCCACGGCAGAAGTGTTCCAGCCCGCCGCTTCAAAGCGCTTGCGCTGGTCGGTAGAATCAGAGAGCGATAACGCACCGTCGATGGTGATTTGGTTGTCGTCCCAGAGCATGATCAGCTTGTTCAACTTCCAGTGCCCCGCCAGCGTGATCGCTTCTTGGCTGATACCTTCCATCAGGCAGCCATCACCTGCAATCGCATAAGTATAGTGTTCGGTAATATCTGCGCCCAGTTGAGCCGCCAGCATTTTTTCGGCGAGTGCCATGCCCACGGCATTGGCGACGCCCTGACCGAGGGGGCCAGTGGTGGTTTCAATCCCCGCTGCATGACCAAATTCGGGGTGACCTGCGGTTTTTGCGCCCCACTGGCGGAAATTTTTGATTTCGTCGAGCGTGATTTCTTCATAACCCGTGAGATACATCAGCGCATATTGCAGCATCGAGCCATGCCCAGCGGAAAGCACAAAGCGATCCCGATCCGGCCAATGCGGATGTTTAGGGTCAAACTTTAAAAACTGCGTGAATAGTACGGTGGCGACATCTGCCATGCCCATCGGCATTCCCGGATGGCCAGAATTGGCGCGTTGCACTGCGTCCATGCTCAGTGCGCGGATGGCATTTGCCATGTCACGAGGGGATACGGGAGACGGGGTAGGGGATACGGTTGCTGATTGCATGGTCATGGCTCTGGTGTTTTGTTTAGGTGGTATTATACTAGGGGGCACAACTCCTCAACAAAAACACGCAGATGGAACCAAGAAACCCACAACATTCTTTGACGCAAGCGGCAGAGCGGCTGAATACGGCGATTATTGCGCTGGAGCAGCGCTTGCATCAGCCATCTGAACCGAATGTGGAAATTGATCTGCTCGAAAAAGAAAATATGCGGTTGCATGAGGAAAATCAAGGTCTTAGAGAGTTACTGGAATTGCTAGACGTTCGGTTAGAGATGTCGATTTTGCAGATGGAAGAATTAATGCGAGGGAAAGAATCATGAGCCATATCACCGCGCAATTTTTGGGTAAAAGCTATAATCTGGCATGTGATGCGGGGCAGGAGGAAGACCTAGCCAAGCTCGCACAGGAGCTAGGAGAGCGCCTTGGCGAGATGGAAATGCGGTTTCAGCAGCAGGGGCATAAGTTGCCAGAAGCAATGTTATGGGTGATGACCTCGCTGACCTTGCTGGACGAAATTCATGATCTGCGCCGTGATTCGCTGTATTGGCAGCAAGCGGCGATTAATACCCCGCCTGCACCAATGCTCGAAAGCGAGCGCAAGCGCGAGGTAGAGCAAGTGATGACCGAAACGCTCAATGATATTGCCGCACGGCTGGAGCGCATTGCGGAATAATTTTTAAAAACCGTCATCAAACTGTAACGAAAGTTTAGTATGGTGAGCGCATGGTAGAAAAGAACCCACAATGGAAGCAATGGACAGCGCTGGGCGGCATCGTCGCGCAGCAGTTGGAAATGCTGAGTGATGAGCAGATTGAGCGTATCTGCCGCATTCAGGGGTTTTTGATTGCGGCACAAAATGCAGGCATCGCCATTTCGCGGGAAGAAGAAGCGCAGATTATTCAGGCCACACCCGATAAATTAAAAGAAATTGCTGCCGCCAAAGTTATCGATTGGGCGAAGATTGACGAAGAAACCGCAAAGATTGGCCTCAATAGTCAAGTGCCACAAGGTGTGCCCAACTTCATGAAAATTGCCGATGTGGCAAATATTCTGCCGAAAAATAAAAGCGGTGTCGTGTTGGCAGCGCAAGCTGCGGCGCGCATGGCGGAAACCGTGCAGCAGATGGAAACAGGTAATATCACCGTGAAACCGCTGGATGAAGTATTAAAGCCTCGCCCGTGGATTGATAAAGGCAAAGACGATGGCGAGCCAGCTTATTCCACTGCCGCGCAAGCCACGCAGCAACTGGCGGAAATTTTCACCGCAGGGTTGGCGCAAGCTGCAGTTCAAAAACCGATGATTGTGGACGATCCTGACGTGCGCCGTGCGATGATGGCGTTTCAGCTTTATGCCTCGCAAACACTCAAACGTGCGGGTAATGAGCTGGAGGATATGGGACTAGCCAAAGCAGGACGCGACGTGAAAGCCTCGCGCGATTCGCTGCATGGAATTGTTAATTTAGGCGTGATGGGCGTTTTCTCGGAATATGCCAACACCCGATCGCTGCTTGGCGATATAGACAAAGGCATAAAAAAACTCGGCATGAGCCTTACGCCTGAGCAACAAAAACTCATCAGCGATCGACTCACTCAGGCACGCGATATGGAGCATAAAGGGATTCCTCTCCCATCGATGTTGAGGATGCAGCATAGCGTTAATCTCGGTAGTTGGGCGCAGCGAGTTGCGGGCGTTAGCCCCAGCGAAAGCCTAGGGCGCAGTTAGTTTTATCAAGTATCACTCATTTTCATTTTAACTTCAGGAGAACGCCATGACTCGTAACACTCAAAATTTTCCAAAAGATACAGAAAAAGCGATTCAGGCTTTTATCGATGCTTTGGGGAAGGGAAAGGATGGAAGCAAAGAAGAAATCACCATGGCAGCAGGTATTTATACAGGCACCGCAGGTGATGTGGCGGACGCATTTGTGGCGCTGAAACTGGCAACCAAAGCGCATAAGAGTATGGAAAAACCAAATTTGGCTGTGTACAACGAAACCTTGGCGCGGATAAAAAATCGTACGCTTAGCACACTCACATCGGGCGGACATTATTCAAAAGATCAGTTGAATGCCGCTTATAACGCCTTGATGAATAAAGCAGGTGTTTTAGAAGGCATTGAGGCAAGTGCTTTGAAAGCAGGAGCCTTGATGGAAAGTTATTATCAAGGCACATCAGAGGCAATTACCGCGTTTAAAGATATTCTCAAGCCCCCATCAGACAGTGTTTCTGCTCAGGCACCGACAGGAATTGAGCCATCAGAGAGCTATTCAGGCGATGAATTGCGCCTTGCGGATGCTTTCACAGGTCTGATGAACTTAGAAATGTCGGGGGTGAAAAATGCCAATATTAAAACTGCCACAGTTGATCGCATCAAAAGCCGCTTATTTGCAGTGCAAACCCTGAACGATGAGCAGAAAGCGAAATGGGAAGAAGCTTTTGCTGCACTAAAGAACACTGCAGCAATTAAAGCCAAAACTTTCACCAAAGGCAATAATCGGGGTGATATGAGCCGTGGTGTGACGGACTAACCCCCCGCTTTTAGCACTTTCTTATCCACCTTGCCGACCATGGTTTTGGGTAGTGCTTCGCGGAATTCGATGTCGCGTGGCACGGCGTAATTGGGCAATTCTGCTTTCAGAAAGTCGATTAGCTCCCGCGCATCTAAGCGGTGGTTGGCTTTGAGCACCACAAAGGCCTTGGGCACTTCACCACGACTTTCGTGTTTGAGGCCAATCACGGCGCATTCGGCGACTGCGGAGTGTTTGTAAGTCGCTTCTTCCACGTGGCGGGGATAGATGTTGAAGCCGCCTGAGATGATCATCTCTTTCAAACGATCGACGATGTAGAAATAGCCTTCTTCGTCCATATAGCCAATATCGCCTGTATGCAGACGACCATCTTGCAGCACATGATTGGTTTCGTTCAGCGAATGGAGATAGCCATGCATCACTTGCGGCCCACGGACACAGATTTCGCCAGTTTCGCCTGCGCCGAGCAGCTTGCTGGGATTGTCTTTATCGACCACTTCAAGGATGGTGCCAGGGAAAGGCAGGCCAATGGAGCCTGATTTATTCTCGGCTTGTAGAATGTTGCAAGAAACTACGGGGGAGGACTCGGAAAGGCCATAGCCTTCCACCAAAATACAGCCTGTGAGTTCCTGAAATTTCTTTTTGACTGCAACGGGTAAAGGCGCGCCGCCAGAGATACAGAATTTGAGCGAAGTGAGTTTGTATTTATCTAAATCGCGGCACTGATTTACGGCACTGAAAAGCGTAGGCACGCCTGGCATGAGTGTGGGTTTTTTAGTGGTAATATCTTCGAGCAGCTTTTTGAGTTCAAAACGTGGATGCAGGATGAGTTCGGCACC
>JBILIE010000089.1:0-6481 GCA_044350115.1 Rickettsiales bacterium | reverse complement strand
CGCGCAAGGCGTAGTTTGCGAAATCCGCCCGTGCCTTGCATCACATCGCCGATAGCAGGATCATGCAGAAGCATCGCAATCAATGCTTCATATTCCGCCTTGCTAAGTAATTTCTGGGCGTTGCGCTCAAAAACACTGGTTTCGATGATAGTGTGCATATTTCCCTCTTAATATAACGCAATGCGTACTAAATGGCAATCTTAAATAGTACGCAGTGAATACTAATCTTGCTGCCTCTTAATAGGTATCACTTCCGCTTGTTTTCCTTCCATTGCCGCCCAGATGCGGGAGCCGATCATATTCGTCGCTTCTTTCATCGGGTCGCCCAGCAGGTGAGCGTAGCGTTCGGTTGTCTGTGACTGTGAATGCCCCAGCAGCTTGCCAATCATAAATAAAGAGAGGCCGCCAGCCGCCCCCATAGAGGCAAAGCTGTGGCGCAGGTCGTGCAGTCGTACGTCATTCATCGTGTTATCACTCAGGGTGATTTTCAGCTTTTTACAGATGGCGCGGTAGCTGGTGAGTTTTGCAGTGGCATCGCTGGCGGTATCTTTTCGTGCTTGCTCTCTCTGCGCTTCGCTCCAGCCTTCATGCTCGGCAATCAGTTCAATCAGTCGGAAACATTCCGCACGAAGGCGGATGCGTGACCACGGCTTTTGCAGATTGATAAGGCGGCCTTCTCCACCTCTCCCAGTGCAGACGAAGGGATTGCCCTTCACCTTCTCCACGTTTTCCAATAATTCCAGCGTAGGAGGATTAAGGTAAACGGATTTCTTGCCAGTTTTAGAATCAGGAAAATCTATTTTTCCCTGCTCAAAATCTATCCACTGCCATTGCAATTCCAAAATCTCATTACGGCGGCAACCTGTAAGCAGCAGTAATCGCAAGGCCAGCAATGCGCTGGGCATATCCACTTGCTCAATCTCGCAATAACGAATCACATCACTCAGTCGCGCTATTTCCGCGCTGCTAAGGAAACGCTCACGGGCGATTTCATCGTATTTCTTGATTCTGGTGGTGGGGTTAATGGGGGTTTTCAAGTCTCCCCATTCAATCGCCAGATTAAATGCCTTGCTTAACAGGGCAATCATGCGATTGGCGGCAATCGGTTTGCTGGCCATCGCTTTATGCAGCCTGATAATATCATCGCGGGTGATGCTATTCAGTGGGTATTTTCCCAGCGCAGGGAGAATATGCAGCTTCCACAGCCTTTCATCTTCGCGAATGCTGGATTGCTTTTTCATCTTGCTATAGTCAGTCAGATATTTTTCGGAGAAGGCTGCAAGGGTGAGTAATTTTCTACCCTCTTGGCGGTCAAGGCTGGGGTCACCGCCTTGCCGCACTATCATTAGCCAGTCTTTCGCAATCTCTCGCGCCTGTTCACAGGTCATTGCGCCATGCTCGCCAATCGAAGGTTGACGCTGCCGCCCCTCTTTTGTGCGATAATAAAGCACATAAACGCGCTTGCCCTTGGGGGTGATTTTACAGCGGAAGCCTCGTAATTCTGAATCATGCAGCAGCACGTCCTGATTTTCTGGCTCTACCGCTTCCACCAGCCGTTTTGTGAGTTTTGGCATATTTCCCCCTTAAATTGCTACTTATGCTATTTCTAGGTAGCAGATAGGTAGCAGAATATATGCAAATCACTAACACCAAATCAATATGATTGCAAATGGTATGGGTAGATAGTAGCGTTATTTCAGCACCATATGTGAATTAGTAGCAATCAGTCGAAAACGAAGAAAATGGTAAATACCAGATTGTGATTCTGGAGGTCGCGGGTTCAAGACCCGTCACTCGCCCCACTTTCCGTTAGATGATAACAATATCATCGACATCGAATTTAGTGAGTGTGTTCAATAGCAACACACCATTTCCATTGCCCAGATTAATCCAAGTGTGTTCCGCATCTGAAGTTGAGCGTGCGATAACTTCTTCTGCTGTTCGGATGCCAGTGCCGTTAATGTTGTGCAAAATTCGGATGACATCACCCCCAGTAACTCCAGCGCCCTCAAAAGGAGCTACGCGATCAACGCCGCTACCGGATACAAAAACGTAAGCGTCATCACCGCTGCCACCATATAATAAATCATTACCAGCACCGCTTACGAGTGTATCATTTCCACCATTGCCGTAAACAACATCATTGCCGAGGCCGTCGTAAATTTTGTCTGCGCCTGTTTCTGCAGAATCATTGCGTGCGGAACCACCATAAATAGTGTCGCTTCCTGCATTGCCGTAGATAATATCGTTGCCCGCATTACCATAAATAATATCAGCCGTGTCGATGCTGTCAGTGAAATCCTGCCCACCGACGATAGTGTCGTTACCTTCGCGACCGAAGAGAGTATCCCCTCCAAGACCACCAAAAAGCTGATTAGCCGCAGCACTGCCTGAGATAGTGTCCATGCCAATTCCGCCTAATGCACTTTCAATTGCGGCGCCCTCTGCAATCCAAATAGTATCAGTGCCGATGATGTTGACATATTCCAGCCCTTCACGCAGATCGAGAGTGATAGGGTTAATGTTACCGCGCCCGTCTAAGAAGTCGCGTCCACCGCCATCCCAAATGGTATAAGTCGTGGCGGTAGTGGGGTCGACATCTGTCATCGTATAGCCCGAGAAGCTGCCATTATAGTAAGTGTTTTCACCGTATAAATACTGAATCGCTTGAACATCACCAATTTGCGGGGTGAGGGGATTGCTATTGGTTGTATAAATGCCGTCAAAATAAGACATGAGGGTGAAATCTTTGCTATCTTGATCGCCGATTAACTGATTATTGCCTTCAAAGGGGTGTTTTAGCCCCAGCGCATGTCCGATCTCATGGAGCATGACCATAAAGGCCTCGCTGCCTCTAGCAAAACTACTTCCCATGCTGTCATCTAATACAATCTCTGCATGTGTAATCGTGTCGCTCACGGTGGTAACATAAGTTACACCCGCAACACCAGAGCCAAGTGCGGATAAATCACCAAAGCCAAAATCAAGATTGGCGCTGGCAAAACGTACTTCCGTAAAACCAACATTCGTCACATTCGCCCATGCCTGCATTGCCAGTAGAGTATTCGCACGCTGAGCAGCATTGAAATTGTTGCTTCCTACATAAGCAGAGTCAAAGGAATAGCTGAGGGTGATGGGGGTTCCTATGGTAGTATTCCAGCTCAGTTCTGCCAGTGAATCGATCACGGAATTTCCTGAAGCTGCAATTGCCGCCATAATAATGCTTCCCATTTTTTATTTTGCTTTTCTTACTAGTAATATTGAATGTTTAATGAATAATTAAAACTAAAATATTAAGTACTGCATTTTACTGACGAAGAATGTTACATCTGTGACAAAGGAGTAATTTTATGGAAGTACAGGTAAGAGATAGTAATGGTACGTTATTGAGCGATGGCGATTCCGTGACAGTTATCAAGGATCTGAAAGTGAAGGGAAGCTCCATTACCCTCAAGCGGGGCACAGTGATAAAAAATATTCGTTTGATCGACGATGTTGAAAACATTGAATGTAATGCAGAGAAAATTAAGGGCTTAGTGCTAAAAACCTGTTTCCTCAAAAAGGCATAATATGGCTCACAAAACGTACATCCCCACGGCTCCCGTTCAGTGTAATAATATTTGGGTAAATCATCTGTCGATGCTGATGATTTATGTTTTTCTGGGATATTTTTATGTCAGTGATCCTAGCGTAATCAATGAATACGTTTTGTTCATTCCGTTGGCTTATGCAGTGCCTATTACGCTATATGAAGTGCTGGTGCTCAAAACTTTTAAGCGCAGCTCTACTGGATTGAGTAGTAAGATTAATCCGCTGAATTTCTCGCGTATTTTGCTGAAATATTATGGATTTTGCATGATATTAGCTTCGGCAGCGACTTTGTATTGGTTGGTGCCTGAATATAAAGACGGCATGTACCAAACCTTTTTTGGTTTGGCGAAAATATGTTTGCCATATTTGCTGATTGGTAGTTTTTTATATTTCATTTGGATGGATACGAGACAGACGCAGCCAGAAGATGAATACTGGCAGGCGGGTAAATTCTTTCTGGGATATTTTCGTGAGGCGGATACCAAAGCTGTTGCAGGCCTTGCGCGTGGCTGGATGGTCAAAATATTCTTTTTGCCGTTAATGGCGCAGTTTTTGTATAACGAGGTGGGGCAGTTTGCCAATACGGGAGTGAGCTGGGATTCTCCTTTTTATACCGTTTACGATCAAATTATCCGTATGGTGCTCATTGCCGATTTGATTCCTGCCTGCATTGGCTATGCGATGACAATTAAATTCTTCGATAACCATATACGTTCGGCAGACGATAGCATTCGTGGCTGGTTTTTCTGCGTGATGTGTTATCCCCCGTTCTGGGGCGCGCTGTTTTATTCGCGCTATCTGCCTTATATGGATTCGTATAACTGGTCGAATTGGCTGGGCGAAAGCCCTGTGCGATGGGTGTGGGCGGCGTGTTTGGTACTGGGGATGACTATCTATGCCTCTGCCTCGGTTTCGTTTGGTACACGTTGGTCAAATCTGACGTATCGTGGTTTGATGTGTGATGGGCCGTATGCGATTGTGCGCCACCCTGCCTATTTCTTCAAAAACCTCTCATGGTGGATGATTGGCATTCCCTTTATTGTGGAGGGCACTCTCGAAGATTCACTCAAGCAGTGCTTGTTTGCTGCTGGCGTAAGTTTTGTTTATTATCAGCGTGCTGTGACAGAAGAAAAACACCTTTCACGTTATCCAGAATATCGCAATTATGCGTTGTGGATGAATGATCATGGCCCATTACGCATCCTAAGCAAAATTCCTTTTATCCGCTATAGCCCCGAAAAATATGGCTATACGATGGAAGACGTGGGTAATGTTGCGAATGTAATGAAAGCGGGTAAAAGGAAATAATGAGCCTATTTCACCGTAACACTCTGAAGTGGATCCAGATTGCTGTTTTCGCTAGATGCATTTAAGCCAAGGGCATTAGAAATACTTGGCCACTTCCATTCATTGGTTCCTGGTGCAGGCGCGGGATAAGTGGTTGGGGTGTTATTGTATTGCTGGCGCTGAACACGACGAAGCGGCTCTTGATAGCCCACCATACGATTCTCCCAGCCCTTACGAGGTTTGTCGTAGCACAGCACATCGGATTGAACTTTATAGCAAAAGGTTGATTCTGATTTATACTGCTTCCCAGGGCTAATTTCAGGGAATTCGTAGTAGTTCGAACCTTCTATCGTCTGTGGGATGGTTTGCTTATTAATGCCAAACTGGGTGCCGTATTCGTCCCGCCGCTGGCAGCCGATCAAAAGGGCGCCACACAAAAGAAATGCCGTTAACTTGTTCATTTTAGACCTTTTTATTTTTCAGGCTTGTGGGCGTCTTTAAAAATCGCCGTTAGCCCTTCCTTATAGGAAGGATAATGCAAGGAATATGCCAGCTCTTGTTTTAGGCGCTTGTTGCTTACTCTTTTATTGCTTTTCCAAAACTCGGCCGCCATTCCTTCCA
This sequence comes from Rickettsiales bacterium, assembly GCA_044350115.1. Taxonomy (GTDB): domain Bacteria; phylum Pseudomonadota; class Alphaproteobacteria; order Rickettsiales; family JALZUV01; genus JBILIE01. The sequence goes on along the minus strand of JBILIE010000089.1, from coordinate 982 downwards.
GCGAGGCATTTTCGAATGGAATCAGCGTTGGAGCAGGCAATCCCAGTAAATGAGAAGCGAATTGTGCGACTTCGTGTCGGGGGGCAGGCTCATCATCGCAGAGATTGTAAATCGCACCAGCGCGGGGGTGTTGCATGGAGATCATGAGAGCATGAGCAATATCTTTCACATGAATACGCGAGAAATATTGCCCCTCTTTATAGATGGCCTCTGTTGTAGTATTCGGATTGCCGATGCCTCTTCCAGCGCCATAAATCCCGGCTAATCTAAATACATGAACTGGAATATTGAACTGTTTATTTAAGTTAAGCCATGAGCGCTCTGCATGGATACGGCTCTTGGTATGGCCTCTGGGGTTTTCGGGGAGGGGGGTGGTTTCGTCCACCCATGCGCCTTGGTGATCGCCATAAACACCAGTGGAAGAGAGCAATCCCACCCATTTCCAGCTGGATTGCGTGATTGCACTAGCATATTTTTCAATGACCGAATCGCCCTGCAGCGTAGGCGGGATGGAGATCAGCAAATAGTTGTATTGAGATAGCGCCTTTGTAATTCCTTCATCGGGAAAGTCATACGCTTTAATGCCCAGCCGCATTAATTCCTGACGTTTAACGATGTTGCGGCTGGTTGCGCCAATTTTCCAGCCCTCTGCCAATAATAATTTTGTAAGTGCTGCGGCGCTATAGCCATAGCCAAAAATGAAAATGCTCTTGTCAATCGTCATTAGGTAATACTTTCTTTACTCATTATCTGCATATGATACTCGATGAATATGGTCACTCGCTTTTATTATCTTATAGCATTATTTGTTGGATTTGCTGCCCCCATCAGCAGCGCCTCAGCAAGTTCGCTTAATGAAAGCCTTATCTATCACTCTTATTTCAGCACTGCAGCAGAAGTCAAAAGCTTGTTGGATAAAGGCGCGGATCCCAATTCCAAAGATAAGCATGGGTGGACAGCGCTGGCGATTGCCTCTGACCGC
>JBILIE010000003.1:0-21469 GCA_044350115.1 Rickettsiales bacterium | reverse complement strand
TGAAGGAATATGAATGGCGTTTAAATAACAGTGAACCAAAATTACAATTAAAACAGTTAAAACAATGGGCTAAAAAGTATTTAAACTAGTTATCTAGGACAGCCCCTACTTTTTTGCAGTGCAGCAGAAAAAACTTCGTGGAAAACCTTGGTGTTTTCCTTAATTTAGGGAAACACCGCCACTTGTGGTAATCCCACGGTTTCTGCCCAGCCAAACATCAGGTTCATATTCTGCACGGCTTGGCCGGAGGCGCCTTTGACGAGGTTGTCGATGGCACAAACAAGAATCGCTTTGCCCGTAATACGATCGGCAAAGACGTTCATGACGCAAGCATTGCTGCCGCGCACCATGGCGGTGGAGGGGAAGATGCCTGCGGGGAGGAGCGTGACGAAGGGTTCGTTTGCATATTGTGTCTGTAAGGCCTCGCGCAGATCGTCGATGGTTTTATGGGGCGCGAGGGTGACGTATAGGGTGGAGAGAATCCCGCGATTCATGGGCACGAGATGAGGAGTGAAGCGGATTTGCAGGGGTTTACCTGCTGCATCGCTCAGGCCTTGTTCAATTTCGGGCGTATGGCGATGGGTGCCCACACCATAGGCGCTGAAGCCTTCGTTGATCTCACTATACAGAAGATTTTGCGACGCTTTGCGGCCTGCACCTGTCACCCCCGATTTTGCGTCGATAATAATGTCATCGGCTTGAATCAGTTTGCTTTTGAGCAGCGGAATGAGCGGCAATTGCGCTGATGTGGGGTAGCAACCTGGATTGGCGACGAGGCGTGCGCTACGGATGGCGTTGCGCGCCAGTTCTGTCAGGCCGTAAATGGCTTCTGTTTGTAAGGCTGTCGCCTGATGGGGGTGGCCGTACCATTGTTCATAAGTGGCAGGGTCACGCAGACGGAAATCAGCGGAGAGGTCTATAACTTTTATTTTTGGTAATGCGGTCAGCAGATTGTGAATCACCACCTGAGTGGTCGCATGGGGCAGACAGCAGAAGACGAGATCGATATTGGAAGCATCAATCTCTTCCATCTTTTGTAGGGGAGGGAGGGTGATGCTCGTGAGATGCGGAAAGACCTCCGCGATCGGCTTACCTGCCTGAGAATCGCCAGAGAGCGCAGCGATATTGGCGTGGGGGTGTTGCAGCAGGAAGCGAATCAGTTCCACTCCCGTGTAGCCACTAGCACCGAGGATGGCGATGTTGATTTTTTGCGTCATAGAAAGACCTCGAAAGTAATAAAAAAGCCGATTGAGAAGAACCCAATCGGCTTTTTTTGTTTTCTGTGTAAAACGACTTAGCGTTTAGAGAACTGGAAGCTACGACGGGCTTTAGCTTTACCGTATTTTTTGCGCTCAACCATGCGAGGATCGCGAGTGAGGAAGCCCATGTGACGCAGCACCTTGTGGAACTCGGTGCTGTAGCCGTCCAATGCGCGGCTGATGCCGTGGCGCACTGCACCAGCTTGGCCTGAAAGACCACCGCCAACAACGGTACATACGACGTCAAATTTGCTGGTGCGATCCAACGCTACGAAAGGCTGGTTCACAATCATCCGCAATACAGGGCGGGCGAAATATTCGGTGATGGCTTTGCCATTAACCGTTACGCGGCCAGTACCCGCTTTAATCCAAACACGGGCGACTGCGTTTTTACGGCGACCAGTGCCATAAGAACGGCCTTGAGCGTCCAGTTTAGGTTGTTTTACAGGAGTAGCGTTGGCAGATTCGGTCATGGTATGTTCCATTAACGTTTGTTGATGCGGTTGTTTTTAGGATTTTGCGCGGCAAAATCCAGAACTTTAGGCTGTTGTGCTTCATGCGGATGTTCTGCACCTGCATAAACTTTGAGCTTAGTGAATTGTGCGCGAGCCAGCGGGCTTTCTTTAGGCAACATACGCAACACTGCTTGTTCCAGCACGCGTTTTGGATGTGCACCGTCAAAAATTTTCTGCGGCGAAGTTTCTTTGATACCACCAGGGTGGCCAGTGTGACGGTAATAACGTTTGTCTTCGTTTTTCTTACCGGTGAATTTCACTTTATCCGCGTTGATAACCACAACGAAATCACCACAATCCATATTAGGAGTGAAGATAGGCTTGTGTTTGCCACGCAGAATCATGGCGATTTTAGAAGCCAGACGACCGACGACTACGTCTTGCGCGTCAACAACCCACCAGCTTTGGGTGATGTTGGAGGGATTGGCAGAAAATGTTTTCATATGCTTGACCTGAGTATTTACAATAAGGGGTGGCAATATGGCATGAAAATCGCGGCTGTCAACAGCTTTTAATACAACATATCGCGTGGGTCGAAACTTAGCTCTAAATATTTCCAAGTTTCATATTTATCAGTGGGTAAGTTTTTAAGCGGGCTGCACATTTTAACGGCGCGCATGGCGCTATCCGCAGCAGAACGGAAGAAACTATCCGAATAATAGCGGGCTTTGTCCTGTGCGAGTTCGGCAGAAATCACGGAGCCGTCTGAATTCAGGCGGACTTCGATTAGGACTTGCAAATTATGGGCATCACGCGCACCTGCAGGGACGTTCCAGCATTTCATAAATTGCTGACGGATGGCATCAATCTCGCTCATTGCGAGGGGGAGCGACGGATTGTAATCGTCTGAAATGGCTTTTTTGCTGTCTTGTGTGGATTCCAGATTGGTTTTGTCGCTTTCTTCGGCCTTCGCTGCTTTTTCCACGCTTTTGAGAATCGCGTCGAGATCCTCGCTAGGCTCCTCTTTCGGCTCCTCTTTCGGTTCTTCCTTCGGCTTTGGCTTTTCTTTTTTTGCGTCAGGCATAGGGAGAGGGTCTTTTTTTACCACAGGCTTGGGCTTGGGTTTAGGCTGGTTAGAGACGGTAGCCGTGCGTGCTTTGATGGCGGTGATGGGTTTGTCATTCTTTGCGGTTTTGGTGGCTTTGATTTGTTCTTTGGGCTTCACATTAGTTTGGCCAATGGGCAAAATTTCGACTGACATTGCCACGGGCAAAGACTCGCGATGCTTGCGCCAGATTTCGGGCAAGCCAAAGATAATCAGTATCAGCAGCGCCACATGGAGCGCCCCTGAATAGATCATCGCTTGTTTTTCGTAGTTATTTCTTGGTGTCATTCGAGCCAGTTTCCGTGACCAGAGCAACTTTAGTAAAACCCGCACCACTGACTTTGCCGACAATGCGCATCACGGAGCCGTAATCCAGCCCTGCATCGGCACGCACAAAAATCCGCAGATCCATTTTCTCGCCCGCAATGGCTTTGAGTTTAGCCACCAGCGAGGCCTCGTCGGTTTCCGATTCCTGAATAAAAAGTTTACCACTTTTTTGAACCGTTACCACTAGTGGCTCGTCTTGTCCCGGCAGCGCCGCTGCGTCGGAATCAGGTAAATCAACTTTCACCCCTGCCGTCATCATCGGTGCGGTGACCATGAAAATCACCAGCAATACCAACATCACATCCACCATCGGTGTCACGTTAATATCAGTGAATCGACCTTTGCGAAAACGGCGATGGCCTTTGCCGCCGCCTGGGGAAATGCTTGCGCCCATGGTTTAATTCTCCAATTGACGCGAAAGTAGCGTGTTAAATTCTACCGAGAAATCCTCTAAACGACCGTCAAATTTATCCAGATCGCCTGCGAATTTATTATAGGCGATTACGGCGGGAATCGCCGCAAAGAGGCCGATTGCAGTCGCAAAAAGTGCTTCCGCAATCCCCGGTGCGACAATCGCCAGCGAAGTGTTTTTAGACAAGGCGATGGATTGGAAGCTGTTCATGATCCCCCAAACGGTACCGAACAAACCAATAAATGGCGCAGAAGAACCAACGGAGGCGAGTACGCCAATGCCTTTGGCAATGCGATCCATTTCGCGGTTGCGGGTGACCATCATCACCTGAAACATCCGCTCGCGCATCCCCATGCGCTGTGCCATCGGCGCTTTATTATTAGCACCTGCATTTTGCTGTTGCTGCGAGCGATACCATTCGTCCATCGCCGCGAGGAAAACATTAGCGAAAGGATGACCGCCCTTTTTCTTTTTTGTGCGATCGTAGAAACCGTCCAGCTCATCCGCTTGCCAGAATTCTTTTTCGAAACGCTCAGCGCGCGCTTTGGCGTTTTTGAAGGTGAGATATTTATCAAAAATAATCGCCCAGCACCAGAAAGAGGCAAGCAACAGGCCAATAATAATCAATTTTACCACCCAGTCGGCGTGAAGGAACAAGCCAAGCATCGACATATCAGTGGCGGCGGCGGTGCCTGCAACATCAGAGGAGGCAACGGCGGTAACAGCGGTATCTACAGTATCATTCATTTTTATACTTCCAGAAGTAAAGAGTGTAAGGCATCACGAAGAAATACAGGGAAGGGGGTGGGTTTGCCTGAAGCCTGTGCAATACAGGCGAGCTTCACTACCACCTCCGCCAGCATTTCGTCGCCACGCCGGATGCGTTGGCGCATAGTCATACGCAGTTTGGTGAGATCCTGCAACTGCGTTTCTACGATGAGTAGATCATCGAGCCTAGCAGGGCGTTTATAGTCAATTTCTGCGCGGGTGACGACGAAGGCAAGGCCGTATTGCTCTTTGAGCAATTGTTGCTCAATGCCCAGTGCTCGCAATGCTTCCGTCCGCGCCCGCTCGGCGAATTTGAGATAATTGGCATAATAAACGATACCGCCCGCATCGGTATCTTCCCAGTAAATGCGGAGGGTGAGATCAGCGCTACTCATCTAACAAATCTGGCTGCGCGATTTGCGCGGTTTTGGGGATGGGTAACCCCAGATGGTTCCATGAATGGGTGGTGAGCATTCGTCCACGTGGGGTGCGTTGGATGAAACCGATTTGTAGCAGATACGGCTCGATCGTTTCTTCAATCGAGTCGCGCTGTTCAGAAAGACCAGCGGCGAGGGTTTCGACTCCGACAGGGCCGCCTGCATAGAATTCGGCGATATAGGTGAGATAGCGGCGGTCGGAAGCGTCTAGCCCCAGCGCATCCACATCCAGACGGCGCAGGGCGCTGTCGGCGAGTTTATCCGTGATTTCGGGGAGTTTTTCGGCATGGGCGAAGTCGCGCACGCGTTTAAGCAGACGTACCGCAATGCGTGGTGTACCGCGAGAACGGCGGGCGATTTCGGCACAACCTGCGGGAGCGATAGCGGTGTTCAATACGCTGGCGGCGCGGTGGATGACGGTTTCGAGATCTTTTTGGTTATAAAATTCTAATTTAAGTGGAATGCCAAAGCGATCACGCAAGGGGTTGGAAAGCAGCCCTAAACGAGTGGTGGCGGCAATGAGCGTAAACGGTTGCAAATCGATACGAATCGACCGCGCGGCGGGGCCTTCGCCGATAATGATATCGAGTTTGAAATCCTCCATTGCTGGATACAAAACTTCCTCAATCGTGGTATTGAGGCGGTGGATCTCGTCGATAAACAGCACATCGCCTTTTTGCAGATTGGTGAGGATGGCGGCGAGATCTCCCGCTTTGGTGAGCATGGGGCCTGAAGTGGCCTTGAAGCCCACGCCCAGTTCTTTCGCCACAATCTGCGCCAGCGTCGTTTTGCCCAACCCTGGCGGGCCGTAGAAGATGGTGTGATCGAGCGATTCTCCCCGCGCGCGGGCGGCTTCGATAAATACTTTGAGATTGCTGCACGCCGTTTGCTGGCCTGTGAATTCCGCAAGCGATTGGGGGCGCAGATGTAGCTCGGTTGTATCTTCTTCCATTGCTAGCGCGGTAGTGAGAGAGGGATGGTTCATCGCGCAAGCTCCTGCAAGCCTCCTTTAATGAGATCTTCTAATGTCGCCTCAGGATTTTTCTGGCGGATGAGGCTGATGACGGCGAAGGCCTCGCTGCGACCATAGCCTAAATTCACCAGTGCGGAAATCGCTGCATCGTTTTCGTTGCTGGGGGCGTTGGCTTTTGTGCCTTTAGTGGCAGGAGCCACGGTGAAGGCGCTGGTAGCGAGTTTTCCGACTTTTGTTTTGAGTTCCGTCACCAAACGTTCCGCCAGTTTGGGGCCGACACCGCTGGCGCGGGTGAGCATTTTAGTATCTTTCGCAGCGATGGCTTGTTGGATATCGGCAGGAGAAAATGCAGACAAAATGGCCAATGCCATTTTCGCGCCTACGCCTTGTACTGTGTTTAGCAAACGGAACCATTGTTGTTCTTCCGCTGTCACAAAGCCATAGAGATGGATGTGATCTTCGCGCACATGGGTGTCAATCAATAGGCTTGCAGCCTCGCCCACACTGCCCAGTGCAGAGGCGCTGCGGCCTGAAATAAACACGACATAGCCCACGCCGCCGACGTCTAAAATGAGGCCGTCTTCGTCGAGTTGGGAGATTCTGCCTGTGAGTTTACCGATCATTCTTTTGCCCCCGCTCAGTCTCCTGACTTCGCGATGGGCTGTTCGCTCCGCTCACGCTCAAGGCTGAGTCGCGCTGCTGCGCTCCTAGTTTGATAGAATACTTCTAAACTAGTCCCTAGCCCCTCGCAACCACTCTATGATGCGCATGGCATATCGCCAATGCCAGCGCGTCGGCGGCATCGGCAGAGGTGGCATCGCTATGGGGGAGTAGGAGTTTTACCATATGCTGCATCTGGTGTTTATCCGCCGCGCCATTGCCTGTGATGGATTTTTTGACGAGGCGGGCGGCATATTCCGCCACGGGTAAATCAGCAAGCGCGAGGCTGAGTTGAATCGCCCCTCGCGCCTGACCGAGTTTGAGGGTGGATTGGCCGTTGATGGAAACAAAGGTTTCTTCCAATGCAACTTCTTGCGGTTGATAGGTGGAAATCACTTGCTGAAGGCCGTCATGCAGGGCTTTGAGGCGTACTGAAAAGGTATCCGTGGTTTTGGGGTGAATCGCGCCGCAAGCCACAAATTTCAGCGCAGAGCCGTGATGCTCGATCATGCCCCAGCCGCAATGGCGCAATCCAGGGTCAATTCCGAGTATGCGTGGCATGGCTCTCTGCGGAGGCGACTTCCTGTTTGTTGCGCGGGAGTGCGGCAATTTGGGTTTTGATTTGGCTCACATGCGCTTTGAATGCTGCGAGCTGGCGACCTTCCAGATAATTGCCTGCCATTAGTTTCGCCTGATTGGGGTTAATCTGCGTGCCATATTTCATGATTTCGTAATGCAGGTGGGGGCCAGTGGAGCGGCCTGTCGTGCCGATATAAGCCACGATTTGGCCTTGTTTTACCCGCGCACCCGGACGCACCCCCGGTGCGAAACGCTGCAAGTGACCATAGGCGGTGGTGTAGGTGCCGTTATGTTTGATAGCGAGATAATTGCCGAAAGTGCCGAAATAGTTGGCACGTTGCACAATCCCATCGCCGCCCGCGTAAACAGGCGTGCCAACAGGGGCGGCAAAATCCATACCGCGATGCATTTTAGAATAGCCGAGTACTGGGTGGCGGCGCATCCCAAAACCAGACGAAATCCGCGCACCGTTGACGGGTGTTTTGAGAAGCGATTTTCGGATGCTTTCACCGTTTGCATGATAGAAGCCGCTATTACCGTAAGCATCGCGATAACGATATAATTCCAGTGTTTTGCCGTTTAGCGCGAGAGAAACAAATTTAAGTTCGCCTTTTTTGACGCTGCGCCCTGCATCGTCCACATAATGATCAAATAATACATCAAATTGCTGGCCGGGCTGAATGTCGCGCTGAAAGTCAACATCGTAGCTGAGTGCGGAAATAACTTCCTGAATCATCTGCGGATTCATGCCAGATCTTGCGGCGGTTTGATACAGGCTGCCACGAATGGGGCCGCCTGCATGCATAGATTTACGCTGCGTTTCGATCTCTGCTTTTTCGGCCAGAAAACGGCCTGCGGATTTCTCAATCGTCACGGTTTCGAGGGGATTCACGCGCAGGCTCATTTTTTCCAGCAAAGAATCGTCGTGTTTATAATGCAAATTGAGTGAGATTTCCTGGCCTGCTTGCAGATTGCGTGGGTTATAGACCTTACTCATTGCTTCCACTGCATTGAAGGCTTGATCATGCGAGATACCTTGATCGGTCAGCATGTTGATAATGTTCTCACCCGATGCCAGTTCGAGCGACACTGTTTCACGCGCAGGTCGAGGCGCACTGACGGGTTTAGGGGTGGGAGTAATGGTGGCAATCGCCAGCACCGCCTTAGGAATTTTGGGTGGCTCCATTTTTGCAAGCTGTGCAGAAATAGAAGTGGTGGCTTTCGCCTGTAGCTCTAAGCGGCTGATGATTTTGGCAGAAGTTTCAGAGTTTTGGGCGAGCAGTGCGGCAATCACTACGGTGAACAATCCAAAGGAAGCACTGGAGGTGAACCAAGTGTAGTATTCGGCAAGCAGCTTTGGCTTGGGGTGTGGCTTTGGAAAAAGCAGCTTATTCAGCAGAACGGATGTCTGCTTGTGACGCTGATGCATTTTTAGTTTCCCTCAATGTGTGGGAGCTCAAGGCTCCTCTTATACGCCCATACTAGGTGACATAGTCATAGTTCGCAATCGTTAATTTTTCGTTTACTTCGACTTTGCGATATAGACCCCGTTCCAGTGTTCGGGTGGCGGTGATTTCTGGAAATTGGCGATGCGCTCTAGATAGAGGTCACATAAGGTTTGCAGATCTTCGCGATGTTGAGGGAGGCGGCGGGCATAGCGCTCCGCCTCTGACCATTGTTGGCTGCGATAGGCTTTAAGCATCGCCGCAGTGTCATGTTCAACCGTCGCATCGCTGCCTGCGGCTTCGCCCAGTAGTGCATAAACGGTGACAGGTTCGGTTTTGCCTTTTACCTGAATCAGATCTAATTCGATAATGCTGAACAGATTTTCAGGCAGTTGCGCGACGGTGTTTTGCCCCAGCACCACATCCACGCCGTAAGTTTTCGATTGGCCTTCAAGGCGTGAGGCGAGGTTGACATCGTCCCCCAGCGCGGAATAGTCAAAGCGCTGGTCGGAACCCATATTGCCGACACAACAATCGCCCGTATTGACCCCCACGCCAATGGCAATCGGGGCAACATAATGACGGCGGTTGGTGGTGCCGTTTTCGGCGGCGGCATCGGCTTGTAATTTGGCGTTGAGAGCTTTGACGGCTTCTTGCATTTTAAGCGCAGCGATACAGGCTTTCACCGCGTGATTTTCGACATCCAGGGGCGCATTCCAAAAGGCCATGATGGCGTCGCCCATATATTTATCAATTGTGCCTTCCTGTTCCATAATCACATTGGTCATGGGAGTGAGAAATTTATTGATAAAGCGGGTGAGTTCTTGTGCGTTGAAGCGTTCGGAGATGGTGGTGAACCCTCGTATATCGCTGAATAAAATGGTGATATTGCGGGTTTCGCCGCCCAGCACTAATTTATCAGGATTTGCGGCGATTTGTTCGAGCAATGCGGGGGAGACATAATGGCCAAATGCGGCTTTGGCCTTTTTACGTTCGCGCTCCTCGTGCATATAATTGAGGTAGCTGAGGATGACAAAAATAGCCGTGATTGATAGTGCTGGAAAAGTAATATCGAGCAGTTGTTGTTTGGTGGTATAGTAGTACCAAGCGGAAGCCACTAAGCCGCCGATAATGCCAGTGGAGAGCAAGAAAGTAGAAAGCGCGCTGAGGCGGGGGATAAGAAAAATCATCACTAATCCACCAATGAGCAGCCCTCCAAATTCGATCATTACTGCATCAGCGGGTCGAGTCAGATGGCTATTGCTGAGAATGGTTTCGAGCAATTGTGCATGGACTTCTACCCCTGGAAGTACGGGGCTAATGGGGGTTTGTCGAATGTCTTTGAGGCCGGCGGCGGAAGTGCCAATAATTACCAATTTTCCTGCGAGTTTCTGGAGGGTTTGAGGGTCGCCAGACATTACGTCCGCAGCAGAGAGATAGAGCGGTGGCTTAGTCGCATAGCTCGCAAAATGAACATAAACTTGCCCGCGGGCATCCGTCGGAATCTCGAAAGTTTGTTTGGGGTTGGCGGTTTTAACGATGATGGATTGAATGCCCGCAGAGCCGTCTTTAAAGCCTTTGATGAGATAATCGTCTTTCCCCCCAAGTGCCACGCGCAGCATTTCCAGCGCTAATGCGGGGCGTAGTTTTTTATTGGGCAGTGTTTCGATTAAGGCCACGCGGCGGATAATACCGTCCGCATCAGGACGGGTAGAAAATAACCCAAGGCCTTGTGTCGCAGTATCTAATTCGGGGCGATTAGTCACAAGGCCGCGATAGCGATTGAGATAGGGATAAATCAATTTGTCTGCATTGGAAGAGAGGATGCCAAATCCCGCTTTTGGTGAGGTTTGGGCATAAGATTTATCTTCCGCAATCCCTACTTGCCCAAGCACCACGCGGCTCTGTGAGATCGCTTTCACTAAAATATCTTCGTTGCTGGGCAGGCCTTGCAATGACTTGCGCAAGTAGGCATTCATCTGCGGATTCTGCGCGGCAATCAGGGCAGGGGAGGTGCGATCCGCTTCGGCAAAGACAATATCAAAGCCAATGGCCGCCACGCCTGCTTGCGTAAGTTTGGTCACGAGTTCTGCCAGCAAATTGCGCGGCCACGGCCATTGCCCCTGCGCGGCGAGAGCTTTTTCATCAATATCAATAATCGCCACTTCCGCCGCCATTTTGGACGGATCGGGCTGGCGTGGTTGAATCTGCTGATACAGATCGAAGCTTTTATTCTGCAGCCACTCCACTGCGGGGAGGTTGCCGCGATGCAGACCCAGCAATGTCAACAGCATGACAGTGCCAATCACATAATGCGCAGAGAATAGTTTTTTAAACATCTAAGCCACCCTAAACAGGATTGATGAACAAAGTGTTACCACGGCCTAGAGTATATTGTCTCTTGCACTTTGTGCTTCTGTTCGCAGGAACCCCGATGAGGGATTATTCAAGCGGCCTTCTCCAGCAGTTCCACATCAAAGCACCGTTGGTAATATTCGGCGATGATGGGCTGTTCTTCCTCGTCGCATTTGTTGAGGAAGGTGAGGCGGAAGGCGAGGTCGGTATCGTCAAAAATCTCGGTATTTTCAGCCCAGAGGATGACGGTGCGTGGTGACATCACCGTCGAGATATCGCCTGCTTTGAAGCCTTCGCGGCTGAGATTGGCCATAGCAACCATCTGCTTCAGAAGCTTTTTCTTTTTAGCAAGCGATGGCACTTTGGCGAGCACAATGGCTTCTTCTTCTGCTGCTGATAAATAATTGAGGGTAGCAACGATACTCCAGCGATCCATCTGCCCTTGGTTGAGCGCTTGCGTGCCATGATACAGCCCGCTGGCATCACCGAGGCCAACGGTATTTGTGGTGGCGAAAATGCGGAAGAAAGGATGCGGTGCAATGACGCGGTTTTGGTCGAGCAGAGTGAGGCTGCCGCTGGCTTCCAGCACGCGCTGGATAACGAACATCACGTCGGGGCGGCCTGCATCATATTCGTCAAACACCAGTGCCACAGGGCGTTGCAATGCCCACGGCAAAATACCTTCGCGAAATTCGGTGATCTGCTGACCGTCTTTGACCACAATCGCATCGCGCCCGACAAGGTCGATTCGGCTGATGTGGCTGTCCATATTCACCCGCAGACACGGCCAGTTGAGGCGCGCCGCGATTTGCTCGATATGCGTAGATTTACCCGTGCCGTGATAGCCCTGCACCAGCACACGGCGATTATACATAAATCCTGCTAGAACAGCGCGTGTGGTGGCGGCATCAAAGCGATAGCTTTCGTCAATCGCAGGCACATATTCATTCGCTTTTTTAAAAGCGGGAACTTGCCAGTCGCAATCAGTGCCGAAGGCTTTTTTAGCGGAAAGAGTGGTGTCGGGTTTGGTTAGGAAATCAGTCATAAACTATGCGATAGCAGAGCTTTTTCCTTTTGTCATCTCACCAACCTAAAAAAGGTGTAAATATTCACACCCAGAGCGACATCAGGAGAGAATCAATCAGCAATCAGGCTGACATGTGAAAGGCGCGCCCAATCGACGATGGGTTTGACCAGCACTTTGCCGTTTTCGATTTTCACGACACGCCCTAGAGGCAGCCCTGCGGGTATGAGTTTGGCATCGCCAGAAGTCAGCACCATTTCGCCAAGTTTCAGTTTGGTTTTTTCATTCAGATATCGCAGTTCGATTAAGGCATCATTGCGACCAAAGGCTACCGCTTGCTCGCGGCTATGCTGCGAAACGACGGCGATGTGAGAGTTGATGTCTGTGACCAGCATCACGCGGGAGGTGAAATTTCCTACTTCCAGCACCCGTCCGACGAGGCCTTCGCCTGCAATCACAGTCATGTCTTTGATCACGCCGTCTGCGCTGCCAATATTGATGAATTGTGATTGGCTGAAGGGGCCTGCCAGATTGCCGATCATTCTGCCAGAAACGAAATGTTTGGCGCTAGCGGGAGCTAAATTAAGCAACTGACGCAGCGATTCGTTTTCGGCGTGGAGTTCGGCACCCATCACCTGCCATTGTTTCAGTTGTGCGATTTCTGCGCGTAATTGCTCGTTTTCTGCGGCAACATTTTGCCATTGCTGCCACTTTTCGCCCAGACTGGCAGAGGCTTGAATGGGGCTGGATAAAAAGCCAACCGTAGGGGCGAGCAAATCAGTTAATGCGCTGCGCGCCGCCGTCATTGCAGGATTTTCAGACCGTGCGAGAATTAAAAACACCAAAGCAAGCAAGCCAAACAATATAAGCGTCAGCCGCGCCTTCCAGTCGCGCAGCGAAATCGCGAGCGCAAGCGAGCTAGGGCGTGGACGGTTATGATGATTCATCAACAAACTCATTGGTGTTATTTGTGTCAGTATAGGGTGAATTTGTTAAAGAAGTGTTTATAGCAAGATTCAACCTAGCTTTTACCCACAATGATGCAATCGATTTTTAAAATTGAGTGTTGAAAATACAACGTGGATTTAAGGGGTATATTATAACGAGAACAGTTTTGACCCTAGATCATGTAATCGGGTTCATATTTACGATAATCGCAGCAAAGCTCGGTGCCAGCAGGGATATCGAAAGCGGCGTAAAGCTCAAAGTCGCTCCCATTAGGAGGAGGGATAAGATTAGGGGTGTCAGAATGATTTGTAAATCGGGCATTATCCGAGTCGTAATAAACACCATTTGGATTGGATTGCGATGACCATACATAAATTCCCAGATAGTCTTGTGTGCATTTAGGGAAGCTAGCCATTTGTTCATGGGTAAAATAGAGATCAAAAGATGGCACATGTTTCCACACCAACATCCCTTTGATGAGAGGGTTTCTGGTGAACAAACCCGTGCCGTGAAGGGTGCTGCGTTCAACATAATTTTCAACCAGCATCATATTATTTACAATCCAAGCACCTTGTTTTGCGCCATCACCAGCTCTGCAATGCCTTTTTCTGCCAGCGCCAGTAATTCGTGATATTGGTTCTTGCTGAAGGGGTAATGCTCGGCAGTCGCTTGAATTTCCACAATTTTGCCAGAGGCGGTGAGAATAAAATTACCATCGGCCTCGGCTTTAGAATCTTCTTCATATTCCAAATCCAACACGCAGTGACCGCCCACGATGCCACAAGATACTGCCGCTACGGGTTCCAAAATCGGCACTTGCGGCAATTTTCCTTGTGCGACAAGGTTCTGCAATACTTGATACATCGCCACATAAGCGCCAGTGATTGACGCAGTGCGTGTGCCGCCATCCGCCTCGATCACATCGCAATCGATGGTGATCTGACGTTCGCCCAGCGCGGTTAAATCGACCACAGCGCGCAAGGAACGCCCTATTAAACGCTGAATTTCCTGTGTGCGACCCGATTGCTTTCCCTTGGCGGCTTCTCGCTGATTGCGGCTGTGAGTGGAGCGTGGGAGCATTCCATATTCCGCTGTCACCCAGCCTTTGCCCTGATTACGCATCCAAGGCGGCAGGTTTTCTTCCAACGTCGCGGTGCAGCGCACCAATGTATGTCCAAAGCGCACTTCGCAGGAGCCTTCCGCATAACGGCTAATGCCCGTGGTGAGCGTTACAGGGCGCATTTGATCGGCGGTACGATTATCGGGGCGGTTAGACATAAATACCTTTGTTGTTTGATTGGGGACAAGCCCCCAATCCCCCCGCTTCGCGCCTCGCCTTGCTCGGACGGGAGTTCAGTCGGGTAGTGCATTGTTTGCATTACTGACAAAAAATTACCTTCAAAGCAATCAAAAGACAGTCTATGCTCGGCGCAACTTGAAAAAAAGGGAGCTTTACCTATGTATAAGCCACCACTCACATTCTACGAGGAAAAAGAATTATGACATCGAATGATAATACCGCGGCACAGCCCGAAGAACTGACTAACGCGTTTTCAGAAGCTGTAGATTCCGCCATTGCCGAAGTATTCAGCGCGAAAGAGGCGGAAATTAATGCGGCCAAGGTGGAGCAGGAACAGGAAGAAATCTCTCCGCTGGTGCAGGAAAATAAAGATCTCAAAGATCAACTCCTGCGCGCCGTGGCGGAGATGGAAAACATCCGCAAACGCTCTGAACGCGACGTGCAGGACACTCGCAAATATGCGGTGACAGGCTTTGCCCGTGATTTGGTGAATGTATTAGAAAATCTGCAATTGGCATTGCTGAACATTCCCGAAGAAGATCGCAAGAATGACGCGAAACTCAACACATTGGCTGAGGGCGTGGAAATGACAGCGAATGAGCTGATGCGTGTGTTTGAAGGTCAAGGAATTGTGCGTATTTCCCCTCAGGGTGAAAAGTTCGATCATAACTACCACCAAGCGATTGCGCAGATAGAAGATGCGAGCAAAGAACCCGGAACCATCGTGCAAGTGCTGCAAGCGGGTTATGTGATTCACGATCGCTTATTGCGCCCTGCCATGGTGACGGTGGCTAAAGCCGCCGGTGGCGTGAAGGTGGATACGCAGGCATGAACCGATACTGGCGCAGATTAAAACGTATCCTCGCTCCGCGTTTGGATATTCCTTTCGCGAAGGACGATACGAATCGGTATCTGCCTTGGTTTATTGCGCTGATGGTGTTCTTAACGGGGATGTTCCTTGCGGGGGGTATCACGGTGGGGGAAATTGCCAGCCATAAGCGTAGCGATATTTCTGAGTGGGTGAGTATTCAGATTCCCGCTGCGGAGAATACGGACGCATTGACGGATCGGGTGATGCGTCATCTTAAAGCCATTCCCACAATGGACAAAGTGAATCTGCGCCCGCGCAAAGAAATTGCGGAGATGATCGCGCCGTGGTTTGGCAGTGGTAAGAGCGTGAACGAGTTGCCGCTCCCTTCGTTGATTGAAGCGAAGTGGAAGAAAGACGCGCCGCAGAATATCTCAAAACTCAAGCTCGATCTCAAAGAAATTTCGCCGCTGATTGAGCTGGATGATCACCAATATTGGCTGGAGCATTATCTTAATTTTATCCGCATCTTAGAATGGTCGGCTTATTCGCTGGCATTGCTGATTATCGGCGCGACGACGTTGATGATTATCTTCACCTCCAAAACCGCACTCAGGCTGCATGAAGATGCGGTGACGTTGTTGCATTCTGTGGGCGCAGTGGACGATTATATTGCGCGGCAATTTCAATTTAACGCCTTCTTGCTGGGGATGCGTGGCGCGTTGATGGGGACGGCAGTTTCCGCATTATTATTCTTCCTCATTGGTTTTTTCACAAAGCAATTTCAGGCACCGTTATTGCCGTCGATTCCGATCACGGTGATGCATGTGGTGGTGTGGTTGCTGTTACCTATTGTCACAGGATTTTTGTCGATGCTGGTCGCGCGTAATACGGTGCTGCGTATGCTGCGTCAGATGGCGTGAGGTAGGCATGGTTCGCTGGCTCTCTGCAATCGCTCTGGGACTTTTAATGGCGGCGAGCTTCTGGCTGATGGGGCTGATCTGGTTTATCACCCAGATGCCCACGCCGCATCAACTACAAGTGACGTACCCCACGGATGCGATTGTGGTGCTAACGGGCGGGCAGGGGCGCACTGAAAAAGGCATTACTTTATTGCGTGACGGCAAAGCCAAATGGTTGCTGGTGAGTGGGGTGCATCAGGCCACTGACAAAACCGAAATCTTTAGCGATTTCCGTCGCCGTAATCCCAATGATTATGCGCGGATTCAATCGCGAATTACGCTCGGCAAGCGCGCACTTGACACTCATGGCAATGCGCTCGAAACCGCAGATTGGGTGCATAGAAACAAGTTCAAAACCCTGCGCCTCGTCACTGCGAGCTATCACATGCCGCGCAGCCTCACCGAATTCACGCGGGAGTTACCCCACATCACCATCATCCCCACGCCCGTCTATACCGATCACTTCGTTTTCGGCGATTGGTGGCAAGACAAAGACAGTACCAAACTCGTCATCAGCGAATATCATAAGACAATTGCGAGTCTAGTTTATGGCTGGGTGCGGGGGTAAGGGATTTATTTGATTTCCCCTAGCTTGCCACGAGGATGCGCTTAGCAGCAAATTCTCTACCCCACAAAAGCGCGCTCTACCACAAATTCGGCGGGTTTGCTGTTGGCACCTTCGGTGAGGCCGTGTTGTTCGCACAGCGTTTTGGTGTCGAGCGTCATTTGGGTGGAGCCGCAGATCATCACGCGGTCGGTTGCGGGGTTGAGTTTGGGCACGCCGAGATCTGTAAACAGTTTGCCTGAAGAGATTAGGTCGGTAATACGCCCTCTGCGTGGATGATCTTCGCGCGTGGTGGTGGTATAATGCGCGAGTTTGCCTTGCGCTAATTCGCCAAGGAATTCATGGGTGAGGGTGTTGTTCACCACATGATCGCCATACGCAAGATCAGCTACATTGCGGCAGGTATGGGTGAGAATCACTTGCTCAAATTTCTCGTAAGTTTCAGGCTCGCGGATGAGGCTCATGAAGGGCGCAATGCCTGTGCCCGTGGAGAACATATACAGCCGCTTGGCAGGAGTGAGCGCGTCTAGCACCAAGGTGCCGACGGGTTTTCGCCCCAGCAAAACTGCGTCACTTTGTTGGATTTTCTGCAAGCGCGAGGTGAGGGGGCCATTGGGCACTTTAATGGAATAAAACTCCAGTTCGTCATCCCAAGAAGGGCTGGCAATGGAATAAGCGCGAAGCAATGGCTTGCCATTTTCCTGCGGTAAACCAAGCATCACAAACTCGCCCGAACGAAAACGAAAACTCTCAGGGCGTGTGAGGCGGAACGAAAAAACGGCATCCGTCCAGTGATGTAGGTTGAGCACTTTTTGTGATGTGGGGGCGTTGGGGTTTTCGGTCATACGTTATTTTTTACCAAATGTTCTTCCACATATTGCACCAGCAACGCCACGCCTTCTTCGATGTTACTTTGACTTGTATCAATGGTGAGATCGGGATTTTGCGGTGCTTCGTAGGGGTCGTCAATACCTGTGAAACCTTTGATTTCACCACGGCGGGCTTTGGCATAGAGGCCTTTCACATCGCGTGTTTCGCAGGTTTCGATCGGTGCTTTAACATAGACAGTGTGGAACAATTCGGGCGCGGCGGCGCGGGCACGTTTGCGGTCGGCAATATAGGGTGAAATGAATGCGGTGATGACGATAAAACCCGCATTGGCAAACAGCGCGGCGACTTCGCCCACGCGGCGAATATTCTCGCTGCGGTCTGCGTGAGAGAAGCCAAGATCAGAGCATAAACCGTGGCGCACATTATCGCCGTCGAGCACGATGACTTGATAACCTTTGGCGAATAAACGCGTTTGTAATTCTTGGCTGAGGGTTGATTTTCCCGAACCCGAAAGCCCCGTGAGCCAGAGGATTCCCGGTTGGTGTCCGTTGCGCTGGATGCGCTGTGCGAGGGTGACTTGTTGCGCGACTTCGGTCAGGTTTTGTGAGGTGATATTCGTGGGAGAGACGCGCTGATCTTCGATGCCGTCGAGGCTGACGATACCACCGCCGACCATATCGAATCCCTCAATAATCACAAACCGCCCCGTGCGCGGATTGCTCAGATGATCGTCGAGTGCGGCCAGCCCTCGCAGGCGGAAAGTGACTTCGCCCACGCCATGTCGCGCAATGCTAGTGGAGACGGTGCGGTCGAGCGAATCCGTATCCAGCGCCATTTCGATGCTGCGAAGTTCGGCCATAAATTCGGCAGTTTGCAGTTTGATTTTATAGCTCTTACCAACCTGTAGCGGATTGTCGCCCAGCCAGATAATGCGCGCTTTGAGTAGATTTGAAAGCGTAGGTGCATTGGTCTGATGCGAGATCATTTCGCCGCGTTCGATAAATAACGGATGTTCGAGGGTGATGCCAATGCTCTGCCCCGCTGATGACTGACGATTGACGACTGACGACTGCGAAGGCCACTGCTCAATGCTCGTAATTCGCGAGGTTTTGTTGGACGGAGAGAACAAAACTTCATCCCCCACTTGCAGCGAACCGCTTTCAATACGCCCTGCGAGGATGCGGCGCTCGTCGAATTTATAAACATCCTGCACGGGGAATCGCAGTGGTAATTCGGTGAGTGCGGGTGTCGCTTGGAAAGCCGCGAGTGCTTGCAGGATGGATGGATGATTGGCGTGAGCGGTGGTAATTCCCACCCCCTCACGCGCCGAAATTGGTACGAACACGGTGGGGGTGACGCCGATACTTTTCAGATAGGTTGTGTATTCGTCTTTGATTTGGGTGAAGCGCGCTTCGGAATAATCCACGAGATCCATCTTGTTCACGGCGACCGCGATTTGGCGAATCCCCAGCAAATGCAGCAGATAGCCGTGGCGTTTGGATTGTTCTTTCACGCCCTCTTTCGCATCAATCAACAGAATCGCCGCATCGGCGCTCGCTGCGCCTGAGATCATGTTTTTGAGGAATTCTTTATGCCCCGGAGCGTCGATAATCGTATAGTCGCGCTCAGGTGTTTTGAAATGGATTTGGGTGGTATCAATCGTGATTCCCTGATCGCGTTCGGTCTGCAACGCATCGAGCAGAAACGACCACTCAAACGGCATGCCGCGCTTTTCACAACTCGCTTTGATGGCCTCAAATTTGCCATCGGCTAAATTGCCTGTATCGTGAATCAATCGCCCGATGAGTGTGGATTTTCCGTGATCCACATGGCCGACGATAACGATTTTAAGTGGCTGGTTATTCATCGTTCAATTCCCTGAACATAATATAAGCATCGACAAATTCCTTGCCTTGACGGTGATAGCCTTCGGGGATCGTGGCGATGATGCGGAAGCCCAGCGATTGCCAGAGTTTCACGGCGATCGTATTGGTGCTGACCACAAAATTATATTGCATAGCGCGATAGCCTTTTTCGCGTGCGCGGGCGAGAGAATGTTCGCCGAGCAGCCGCCCGATGCCTTTGCCCTTGGCGTCTGGTGAAACAATATAGCCGCCATTGGCGATGTGGCTGCCGTAGCCGTAATGATTGGGGCGTTGATAGTAACTGCCGAGCACTTTTCCGTCTTCTTCCGCAATCCACACTTCGTCGCTAAACCAATAGCGGATTCGGGTTTCCTCGGCGCTGTCGGGCGCGAGCGTGAGATATTCTCCGGCTTCAATGGCAGCAGTATGTATGTCACGAATCAGGGGATATTCGGCTTGGGTGATGGTGCGGAAGGTGATCATGATTATTGCATTAAAGGAGAGTTATCGGAAGGGGAAGTCATATCATAAACGCGGCCAATCGCGTCAATGCCTTGTTTCATCAACACATCATAGGCAGTTTGACCATAGCGTAATTTGAATTCTGCTGGATCTTTTTCGGCGAGGTTCACAAATTCTTCAGGCCGCAGGCTCGCATCAATTTCGGCGCGAATGACTTTGGGCATTTTTAGTTTTTCGTCTTTTGAGATCGCTTCCAGCATGAGTGCCAGCGCCGTAGTGCGCCGATAGAGGACAAGAATGTTGCGATGCTGCGCTTCCAGCAGCTTTTGCATCTGTGCTTGCCCTGCGAGGAGTTTATCGAGTTTGGAGTCGGTGGTCATGGCTCTGAAGTGGTTTCTTGTGCATTGATAAATAAAATTTTCCACATGATGTAGCCTACAATCAACGAAAACAAGGTCATACAAAAATTGTAAGAAATAAGCTCTAACCAGCCGTCTGCGGTGAGGGTTCCATCTTTTACCGTAGTAACTAAACGTTCACCATTACCATGACTCTTGGTAACAAGGTCTCCAAAGTCACCGAGAACTGCTGTTGTGCCACCTATTGTCACCAAGCCAACGCTAGCGAGATAGGGATAACACGTCTTAATGTTAAGATGGCGCATAACGTACCAAATCGGCAACCCAATAAAAATATAAATTGGCCAAACAATAAAGGGAGCGGCAAGGATAGCGATAAACGGAGCCGTTGTTATAAGAAATAGCAAACCTTTTATACCCAGTAATTCATTAGGTATATTTCCTCCAGTAAGAACGCTTGAGATAATCATGCTGACGCCAAAGCCAAAACCAGCCGCCAAAGGAAAACCAAAAAATCCAATAAAAAATGTTTTTATGAGTTTAGAATTTTTCACATATACCCCGCGGCTCTTAATCGTTCAAAACTGCTCTCATCTTCATCCGCGCCCATCGGGCGGCCGGAGCGTTCGGAGGTTTTGGTGGTGCGGAGTTCGGCGATGATTTCTTCAATCGTTGCCGCAGTGCTTTCGAGTGGCCAGGTGATGCCACGTTCGCCGAGGCTGCGGAAGCGCATCATTTCTCCACCGAAATCGCGGCCCTCAAACTTGCCGTATTTGCGGGCGAGATAGAGCGGGACGATGGGGATGCCTTCGCGCTGAATATAAAGCCAAACATCGAGTTCTGTCCAATGCAGCAGCGGGTGGATGCGGATATGCGTGCCTGCGGGGAAATCGGTTTTGTATTGATCCCAAAATTCAGGCGGCTGGTCTTTCACATTCCATTCGCCTTCTAATCCGCGGGGGCTAAAATAGCGTTCCTTGGCACGGGTGCCTTCTTCATCGCGGCGGATGCCCGTGATGATACCCGTGAATTGATGGGTTTTGAGCACCTCTGCCAGCCCCAAAGTTTTGCGCGCTGCAACGCGTGCGGCATGGGGCAATGTTGCATCCGTTTGTTCTATCGGCGGGCAGAGTGGCGCGAGCAGATTAACTCCCCATTCTTTGCTGTATTTCTCACGGAAATCATAGACTTCCTGCATCTCCAATTCCGTGTCACAATGGATAAGCGGGAAGGGGAGATTGCCAAAAAACGCCTTGCGTGCGAGATGCACCATCACATTGCTGTCTTTGCCAAAGCTCCATAGCATCGCGATTTTGCCGATGCGGTTGAAGGCTTCGCGGAAGATGTAGATCGATTGGGCTTCGAGTTGGTCGAGATGATTCATACGCTTACTCAAATACCATCGCATTTTTGGGGCGTACGAGCAGAGAATCGCCCTTAACGATATTCATTGTGTTAATAACACTGAGTGGAACCTCAGCCTGCAAAATATGACCATTAGGGCGCTGGAGATCCATTTTGACGAGTGAGCCAGCAGGGTTGATATGCACCACTTTGGTCGTCACATATT
>JBILIE010000087.1:0-6626 GCA_044350115.1 Rickettsiales bacterium | reverse complement strand
ATGCGCCGCAACCCCATAAGTACCGCGCCATTGCTGATATGCTGCGACTTGCTGACAGTGCTATGAAATATATGCGCTTTGTTGCCTGTGATGGCTTCTAGCTCTTTCAGCAGCGCAAGTGTTTGGCGTGAGAGTGGCACTACATGAGGCCGCTTCATTTTCATGCGCTCTTTGGGGATATGCCACTCTTCTTTTGCCCAGTTGATTTCCTCCCACTTGCCGCCGATAAGCTCGCCCGTTCGCACAAAAGTGAGCATGAGTAATTTCATGGCGTATTTGGTGAAGTCATTATCCCGTGCTTCGATTTTGGCGAGTAGTTCGGGCAGTTCACTAGGGTGGATGCAAGCATAGTGTTTTTCTTCCTGTGCTGGTAATATATCTCGCAAATCCGCCGCAGGATTATGAACACATAAGCCGCGCTGAGAAGCATAGCGGAATATCTGCCCTATGAGTTGCTTCATGCGCTTGGCGGTTTCAATCGTACCGCGTTTGCTTATTGTTTCGAGTACCTCCACCACATCGGGGATGGTGATTTCGGTGAGAGGTAATGCTCCAAGCATAGGAAAAACATGCTGCTCTAATCGTGCAAGGCACTGTTTAGCATATTTCTCGTTTAGCCCTTCTTCTTTTAACTCCAGCCATTTACGGGCGATTTTCTCAAAGGTGTTTGCGCCTTCATGTGCTTTGCGTAATTTTTGGATTTTCTTTTCACGGGTAGGATGTTTACCCGCATTCAGCAAATCACGGGCTTCATCACGTTTCTTTCTGGCTTCCGCAAGGGTAAGGGCTGGGTATTTGCCCAGCGCAAGCATTTGCTCTTTGCCCTGATAATAGTATCGCCACCGCCAGAGCTTGCCGCCTGTGGGTGAGATTTCAAGGCACAACCCGCCGCCATCCGCCACCCGATAGGTCTTTGGCTTAGGTTTCAAATGCTTGATAGCCAGTTCGGTGAGTGCCATGAGTAAACCCCTTATCGGTAATTCTACCCGTAAATCTACTCGCATTATGGGTAGATTGCAATAAATCTTACTGGAAGCTACTGGAAGGGTGGCTTGCTGAAATGCTTGGTTTTGGCTGGTTTTATGGGGTTTTTTGGAAGCTACTGGAAGTAGAAATGGAGGAGGGGAAGGGATTCGAACCCTCGATACGGAATAAACCGTATAACAGATTAGCAATCTGCCGCCTTCAGCCTCTCGGCCACCCCTCCTCAGGATCTTAACATACATTAGGAATATTTCCTAAACTCCACGCTGCGCGCCTTGCACTTTCTCGGTTGTTAATCGATGGGTGGCGTGAAGGAGTGCCTTGGTACTAACTTGTGAGTAAACTGTCAACCCACCAGAAGGAACCTATTGCATTTAGCTCTGATTATCTTAGTGTGCCGCCCTATGAAAAAGAATCCCGATAGCTTGTTTGAAACCGTGAAGACCGTTGTTTTTGCGGTGTTGTTGGCACTGCTGTTTCGCAGCTTGTTGTTTGAGCCTTTCCATATTCCTTCGGGGTCAATGAAAGGGAATCTGCTGGTGGGCGATTATCTTTTTGTTTCTAAGCCTATTTATGGCTATAGCCGCTATTCCTTTCCGTTTGGTTTTAACCTATTTGAAGGGCGCATTTTTGAGCAAAGTAAGCCGCAGCGGGGAGATGTAGTGGTGTTTCGTAAACCCACGGATCCTAGCATCGATTTTATCAAGCGTTTGATTGGGCTGCCTGGAGATACGATTCAGGTGATGGAGGGCGTGGTGTATTTGAACGGCAAAGCCTTGCCGCGCAAACAAGTGGCAGATTTCACCGAATATGATGCCGCCACGCAGACACAAATAGTGATTCCTCAATATGAAGAAACACTGCCTAATGGTCGCACTTACAAAGTGTTGGACGAAACCCGCTTTGGGTTGGTGGATAATACGGCGATATATACGGTGCCTGAAGGCCATTATTTTATGATGGGGGATAACCGCGATAATTCCACCGATAGCCGCTATATTCATGAAGTGGGTTATGTGCCGGCAGAGAATCTGGTGGGAAAAGCTGAAATAATCGCCTTCTCAATGGGCGAGGGAATCTCGCTGAGATTTGATCGATTCTTCACATGGATAAAATGACCAGCATTTTGGGATATACTTTCGTCAATCCTGAATTGCTGCAGGAGGCATTGACGCATCCTAGCTGCAACCAGCAAAAGAATGGTCAGGCATTTCATTATCAGCGGTTGGAGTTTTTGGGTGATTCTGTGCTGGGGTTGGTGATTAGCGATTTGCTAATGCAACATTATGCTCAAGAGGCCGAAGGCCTGCTCGCACGTCGTAAAGCGGCATTGGTGGAGAGCAAAACCCTTGCGGCGCAAATGCAAGGTTTTGGAATTGCACACCATATTTATATGTCGGCAGGAGAAGAAGCGGGTGGTGGACGCAGCAGTCAGGCGATATTGGAAGATGTGTGCGAGGCACTCATTGGGGCAATTTATCGCGATGGAGGATATGCTGCGGCTTATGATTTTGTGGCGAAGCACTGGAAAACATTGCTGGAGTCCGCTATTGAGGCTCCGAAAGATGCCAAAACAGCCTTGCAGGAATGGGTGCAGGGGCGTGGTTTGCCGCTCCCTGCCTATACATTGATTTCAAGCGAAGGCCCCGCACACGAGCCTTTTTTTGTGATTCAGGTGAGGGTGGAAGGTTTTGGCGAAGCGCAAGGTGAGGCATTAAGTAAACGTAAAGCGGAGCAAATGGCTGCTGCAACAATGTTAGAAAGGGTGACGAGCCATGTTTAATGCGGATCTGATTATTGCAAATTTGACAAGCCCTGCAGTGCTTTGTTTTGTGATTGGTGCTTTTGCGGCGTGGATAAAAAGCGATTTGCGCGTGCCCCCGCAGGTGCATGAGACTATCTCTATCTATTTGCTGTTTTCGATTGGCCTGAAGGGGGGGATGGCATTAGCGCAGACTTCATTGAATGTCCTGCTACTTCCTGTGCTGATTACTTTGGTGTTGGGGGTGATCACGCCCATCATTGCCTATTTCCTTGCACGCAAAATGGGGAAGCTGGAAGTGGTGGATGCAGCGGCCATGGCAGCGCATTTTGGCTCAGTTTCGGCGGTAACTTTCATGGCTTCGCTCAATTTTGCCGAGCAATCGAAAGTGGCCTATGAGGGATTTATGACCGCCTTACTGGTGGCGCTGGAAATCCCCGGAATTGTAGTGGCTTTAGCGCTGGCGGGTTTGTTTGCCAAGGGCAAGAAAATCAAATTAGGCGCAGTGGTGCATGAGGCACTTACGGGTAAAAGTGTTATATTGCTGACGGGTGGTTTGTTGGTGGGATTGCTGGGCGATGCGGGGGGCGTAGAAAAAATCACCTCTGTATTTGTATCCCCTTTTCAGGGTGTCTTAGTGTTTTTCTTGCTAGAAATGGGGGTGGTGGCGGCTTCGCGGTTGAAAGAAGTAAAATCATCAGCGAAATTCATGTTGATATTTGGAACCTGTGTGCCGTTGATATTTGGTGTATTGGGTGCAGTGGCAGGAATGCTCGCAGGACTTTCGCAGGGTGGCACGGCAATTTTGGCAACCATGACGGCTAGTGCTTCGTATATCGCTGCTCCTGCCGCAGTAAGAATGGCATTGCCAGAAGCCAACCCTGCGCTGTATCTCACCACCGCGATTAGTATCACTTTGCCGTTTAACATTGTGATAGGGATTCCGCTGTATTTTGTGTTGGCGGAGTATTTAATTTAATTTTAGCCAGCAAAGTGATTGCACTTATATGACAGATGAAACACAAACCCAACATTGCGGCGTCGTTGCCCTTATCGGCGCGCCGAATGCGGGTAAATCGACGCTGATTAATGCGCTGGTGGGCAGCAAAATTGCCATTGTAACCCCCAAAGTGCAAACCACACGGCAAGCCTTACGTGGGGTGCAGATTGTGGATCAGACGCAAATTATTTATACGGACACTCCCGGTATTTTTAACGCCCCACAAGCCTATGAACAGGCGATGGTCAGCCATGCATGGAGCGCGGCGGGGGAAGCGGATGTAGTGCTGGTGGTGGTGGATGCCTCGCAAACTTCGTATTTCTTTTCGGGCGATACCCCCCCTGCGGATGGGGAATCGGATGCGAATGCCACACGCCGCGCATTGCATGGCGATATGGCGCAGGCATTGAAAGATATTTTTCAGAAAGTAGCGCGTTATACTAAGCCTAAAATTCTGGTGCTGAATAAGGTCGATAAAATGCCAAAGCCTAAGCTTTTGGCGCTGATTGCATGGCTCAATCAACATGCCGTTTTCGACGAAACCTTTATGATATCGGCGCTTAAAGGTGAGGGAGTGGGCGAGCTGCAACAATGGTTGGCGAGCAAAATGCCTGAGGGGCCGTGGCTGTTTCCGGAAGATCAATTAAGCGATATGCCGCTGCGCTTTCTGGCGGCAGAAATCACCCGTGAAAAGTTGTTTATGCGTCTGCGTGAAGAATTGCCTTATGGTTTGATGGTGGAAACCGAGGCATGGGAAGAGAAAAAAGATGGCAGTGTTAAAATCAACCAGGTGATTATTGTGCAGCGCGATGGGCATAAAAAAATTGTGCTGGGAAAAAATGGCGAACAGCTTAAAGCCATTGGTCAGTCTGCCCGCCGTGACATTGCACAGATGATGGAATGCCCTGTGCATTTATTTCTGTTTATTAAAGTTATTCCAGACTGGAAAGACCGGAGAGAATATCTGCCAGGGCAGCAATTAATGTAGCACTTGCCCCGATAAGCGAAACAGCGTAATTTCGCCAGAATGCATCTGAAAACATTTAGAATTCGATCTTCTTTCTCCCGTGACTTTTTTGTGCTTGCGGCGGCGGTGACGTTTCTACTGCTGTTGCTCACCTTCTGGATTGCGTATGATACTTACCGCGACCACCAACACTCATTGGTGGAACAAATGGATGTGTATTCGTCGCGGATGGACAGAACTTTGGTTCAGGATATTGAGCAGGCATCGTATCTGCTGGAATCAATCAGCCGTCAGATACCGCATGTGAAAACCGAGAATCTTACCAGCATTGCGCGCCTGCTGCGTTCATTTGATACAGAAAATACGGTGTTTAATCTCTTTGGCTGGGTTGATAATCAACAGCGCATTGTGGTGACTAATACAAATGGGGTGTTGACATATCCGCAAGATGTTTCCGATCGTGATTACATTAAAAAGAGCATCAGTATGCCCGCAAAGGTGCATATTGGGCGGCCAGTGCAAGGGCGCGCATCGAATAAATGGGTGATTCCGCTGGCGTTGGGCATTAATGATGCGCAGGGGAAATATCTGGGTACGGTGCTGATCAGTATTAATATTGAAAAGCTCACCACCCAATTGCGCGCTGTTCTGGACGCACCCGATATTAGTTTTGGTCTGCTTACCTCCACGTTGATTGAAGTGGTAAATGCAGGGGCGATGCCCGATTTTCTCTCTGGTTATTTCCCACTGGAATCGCTGTATGCGATCAATTTTGAAGAACATCCTCAAGGCAAATTTAAACCGATCTACAACAAAGATAATCAGGGAATGCTGACTTATTATCAGCATTCTTCAGGGTATCCTTTTGTGTTCCTAATGGGCACCAATTTGATGTTGCAGTTGAAGCCATTACTGATGACATTATGGCAGCGTTTGATGCCTTTGCTGCTGATAGCTATCTTTTCAGCGATTGTTTTGTTTGTCATTCGTTATCGCGTGATTCAACCGCTGACAATGCTGGGGGAGGAGGCCGAAAAGCTGATTCGGGGAGAAGCACTCACTAAAAGGGTGAAGGGGCCTTCTGAAATTACGAAGTTAGGGGAGCGATTGCAGCAAATCAGTGCCTATATTCAAGAGCGTCGTCGGATTGAGTTTGAGCAAAAAGCTAAGCTCACTTTCCTTAAACGTGCCAAAGATTCTGCCGAGGTGAGTAGTCGGGTAAAAGTTGATTTTCTGACTTCGATGAGCCATGAATTCCGCACTCCGCTGAATACGGTTTCCGGCTTTATCGAATTGATGAAAAATGAGGTTTACGGCGCGATTGGTAATGAGCGGTATCGTCAATATGTGACGGATATTCACGATTCAGTGAATGCGCTGCAATCATTGGTGAGTGATGTGATTTCGCTCAGTAAGGCCGAAAGCTCACAAGCGGATGTGCAGGAAAAACCCTTAGAACTGCAATTAGTGGTGGCGCGCTCTATTCGGAATCTTGCAGATAAATTAAAAGAAGCGGGCGTAACGGTAGAAAACCGCGTGCGGGAAGATTTACCAAAGTTGCGGGTGGATGAATCGCGGTTGCGTCAGGTGATTCAGAATTTGCTGTTTAATGCGCTTTCGCATACGCCGATGGGCGGTAGTATTGTCGTCGAAGCGCGAGTGGCGGAAGATAAACTCCACCAGCCTGTATTTGAAATTATCATCACCGATTTCGGTGCCAAACGCCTGCCGGGCAGCCGCGAAGAAGAAGGCGATATGGCGATGCGTAAAGGCAAAAAAGGCTATGGCGCAAAACCCGGAAATCTGGGCGTGCCGCTGACGAAAGCACTCGTTGCCATGCAGCAAGCCACGCTGGAAGTAGATAGCCCGCCGGGCAAAGCAACGACGGTGACAGTGCGATATCCTAAAGAGAA
>JBILIE010000086.1:0-6742 GCA_044350115.1 Rickettsiales bacterium | reverse complement strand
CCACAACGGATTGTGCTGGCCGATGCCAAAGACGGCAAAGCGCTGCGCGCCCTCCTCGCCGAATGTAACACTTTGGGGTTGCCACTCTCACGCCTCCCACAAACGCTCGAGCTTAAATCCAGTAGCGATCAGGCCGAAATCCGCCCGATTGAGATTGAAGATCTGCTGCATCGCTCGCAAAAAGTACAGGATCTGCGTCCGATTGAACAACTCGTCACCGCCAAAACCATCCTCATCACGGGAGCGGGCGGCACGATTGGCGGCGAAATCACCCGCCAGATTGCCAGCTTCAAACCCACTAAAATTATCCTGCTCGAACATGCAGAATGGCAGCTTTATACCATTGAACGCGCCCTTGCCGATGCGCCGCATGATTTCACTATCGTCCCTGTACTGGGCGATGTACGCGACACCGTTTTGCTTGATAAAATCTTTGCCGAACACCAGCCACAACTTGTTTTTCACGCTGCCGCCCTCAAACATGTTCCGCTGGCGGAACAAAACCCAGAAATCACCATCAGCGTGAATGTGCTGGGCACTAAAGCGGTGGCCGAGGCGAGCGCAAAACACAAGGCCGAGGCGATGGTGCTCATCTCCACCGACAAAGCCGTGCACCCTTCCAGCGTCATGGGGGCGAGCAAACGGCTGGCGGAGAAAGTTATTTCCTCCTATAGCAGTATGGGCGTAACGGAGCAGGGCGACGCGCGAAGCGGGGGGCAGCGAAGCGCCAAATGGGGCATGGGGGGCTTGCCCCCATCTACACAATTCATCGCCGTACGGTTTGGTAATGTACTTGGCTCTACGGGTTCTGTCGTGCCGCGCTTCCAGCAGCAGCTCGCCGCCAGAGGGCCGCTCACCGTCACCCACCCCGATATGACCCGCTATTTCATGACCATCCGCGAGGCGGTGGAGCTAGTGCTGCAATCCGCCGCGCTTGGTGTAAGTATAACGGAGCAAGGCGACGCGGCGCAGCCGTGGGGGACGGGGGGAGGATTCCCCCACAAAAAAGATTCAACGGAGCAAGGTGAGGCGCGAAGCGGGGGGCAGCGGAGCGTTGGGGGCTTGCCCCCATCAGGAGTCTATGTCCTCGATATGGGCGAGCCTGTTAAAATCGACGATCTGGCGCGGCAGATGATTCAACTGGCAGGGCTTTCAGTGGACAAAATAGGCATTACTTACACAGGCTTGCGCCCTGGCGAAAAAATGCACGAGGCCTTGTTTTACGACGAAGAAGCCCTCACCCCCACCCCCCATGCCAGCATTCGCTTAGCGCAGAACGATGCGACTCTTCCCGATCTCGCCACGCAACTTGATGCATTGGAGCAAGCCTGCGCCGCGCATAACCCCACTGCCGCCCTCGCGCTGTTGCAACAATTAGTGCCAGAATACAACAATTCGTAATTGGTAATTGGTAATTGAGGTGCTATGACGCACAACACTCAACACTTAACTCCCAACACTCACATGCGCGCACTTCTCTCCGTCTCCGACAAAACCAACCTCATTCCTTTCGCACAATTCCTTGCGAAGCAGGGTTTTGAACTGCTCTCCACAGGCGGCACCGCCAAGGCTCTGCGCGAAGCAAGCGTGACCGTGACCGATGTTTCCGCCGTCTCGGGCTTTCCCGAAATCATGGATGGGCGCGTCAAAACCCTACATCCCAAAATTCATGGCGGGATTCTGGCCGATCGCGATGTGCCGGCGCACCTTGAAGCCATGCAAACCCATGGTATTGAGGGTATCGATATCGTGGTCTTAAACCTCTATCCCTTTGAGGCCACCGTCGCCAAAGGTGCGGAATATACCGAAGCCGTCGAACAAATCGACATCGGCGGCCCCGCCATGCTCCGCGCTTCCGCCAAAAATCACAAACATGTTACCATCGTCACCGACCCTGCCGATTACGAAAAAGTTATGGCAGAAATAACCGCCAATGGCGGCAAAACCACCTTTGCCCTTCGCCAGCAACTCGCACAAAAAGCCTTCGCCAAAACTTCTGCCTATGATGGCGCGATTGCCGCATGGTTGAATCAGGAATCGAGAATCGAAAATCAGGAATATCCGCAAACCCTTACCGTTACCGCGCAGCTCGCCAATACGTTGCGCTATGGTGAGAACCCTCATCAATCCTCCGCGCTTTACCTCACCACCCCTCAAAAAGGGACGCTTGCATCCGCAAAGCAACTCCAAGGCAAAGAGCTGTCTTACAATAACCTGAACGATACCGATGCCGCTTGGGCATTGGTGAATGAATTTGAAACTCCCGCAGTTGCTATCATCAAACACGCCAATCCTTGCGGCGTGGCACTGGGTAACACTTGCACCGAGGCCTACACCAAGGCGCTGGCTTGCGATCCCGTTTCTGCCTATGGCGGCATTATCGCACTCAACCGCCCTCTGACGGCTGACTTTGTCGAAGCACTCGGCAAGCTTTTTGCCGAAGTGATTATCGCCCCCGAAGTCACGCCCGAAGCCGCCGCGCTGCTAGCAAAAAAACCAAATTTACGCGTACTTGAAACAGGTGGCCTCTTACCCCCCATGCCCTCTGCCCAATCCCTAAAGCCCATCTCCGGCGGCCTGCTCGTCCAATCCGCTGACGATAAACGCATCACCCCCACCGATCTCAAAACCGCCAGCGCGACCCAAGCCAGCGACGCACAAATCGCCGATATGCTCTTTGCCTTCCGCGTTGCCAAACATGTAAAATCCAATGCGATTGTCATTGCCAAAGACGGCGCCACCATCGGCATCGGCGCAGGACAAATGAGCCGCGTTGATTCGGTACGCATCGCCTGCTGGAAAGCGGCGGAAGCAGGGCTGTCCACTCAGAGCTGCGTGCTCGCCTCCGACGCCTTCTTTCCTTTCGACGACAACGTCCACCGCGCTGCTGAAGCAGGCATCACCGCCCTCATCCAACCCGGTGGCTCCATCCGCGACGAAGACATCATCAAAGCCGCCGACCAGCACCAGATGGCAATGGTCTTTACTGGCGTGCGACACTTCCGCCATTAAGGGTACTGCTGGCGCGTGCGGCAAAGCTCATCGAAGCGGGCGGTATGTTCGCCCCTGCTATGGTGGCAGCATGTGGGTTTTTCTGCGCTTTTTTGATCATAGACGTAAAACGCTCCACATCATAAATTGCCAATATCCGCGTTTCGCCATTATGTGGGTACGCAAAATAGCTTACATTGTCTTGTTTTAGCTCTGGCACCTCAATCTTATTAGATTTCTGCAGCATCGGCATCGCTGCATCCACCCCACTTTGCCGCAACACACTTAATTCTTCCAGTAGCTTCTTGCTGTTTCTTTTATCGCCCAGCACTGCGGCTTGTTCTGTTGAAAGTGTAAAGCTTTCCGCCATGACAAAAGCGTTTTGCCCCTGCACATCATTCGCAAAGAGCATGATTTTATCGAGATTATAATCCTGCACCGCATCCATAAACGAGGGCGGAAAATCAATATGCTTGCCCAGCACCAGCTTCCACGGCATTGCACGCTCCGTCACCTCATACCGACGAACAGTACGCTCAAAAATCACGTCCAAATTACCGTTTTCTGCCCCCAGCGCATCCACTGCGCCGAGATAAGTTTTATAGCCCGCCTGTTTATAAGCTGCGGTAATTTCGGCATAGCGTGGGTTATATTTCACGCCAGAGCCATCGTAAAACACGTTATACTCCTTGCTTTGTGCGTGATCGCTCACCCATTTGCGCAACGCCAACGCCATCGGCTCCACCGTCACATAATCATCCGCATGGTGTCCTGCTGCTAACAGTAAGCGGTAAAGCTTGCTACGATCACGAAACCCATCCAGCGAGGTTGTCACATAATTAGGCTTTGCTTTACCGTCTTTGTCTTTTGCTTCATTGCACGGCTCGCAGAGATTCTTCGCCACCTCATCAATGGCGCTTTTGCCCGAGCTTGGCCCGCCCTGCGTCATAAAGAATTTTGGTTTTTCTTCCTTATGATAAATTTCGTTGCCGTACTTATCTTCAAAAATTTCCCGCTGCGCCTTTTCCATCTCCGGCACGAGGAAATTCTGAGTGCGAAAGGCAATTTTAATGCATTTCTGCAGGCGCTCATCGTTCTTTGGCGCGGTTTCCAGCAACTTCGTCAACAGCGCATCATTGTTATTCAGCGCACTGAGCGGCAACGGGTTGCCGTCACCGTCCCGCGCCTGTTTTTTGTAATGATCATTAAAAATATTCAGATCGTTATCACGCAATCCTGTGAGGATATCGACATCCAAACAACATGGAATCGCCCCCCCTTTTTGCACCTCAATCCCATCAATATGGGTAAGGCCTCCGCGCAGAAATTCTGTGTTTGGTAAATATTCTTTTGCCCGCATCGGCGTAAATTCGGCAATAGGCTTATCAGAAGCAAGGTGAGTCTCAAGTGCCGCCTTAAATTTCGCTAGCGGAACGAGCCCGCCATCCACCAGCACAATGTATTGACTTCCATCCTCTTTCTGGTGGCTCAGAAACGGAATACCCTCAAGCATCATGCGCTTATCTGGCCAAGAGTAAAAATCAGTTTCTTTGTTTTTGAGCGTAGGTGTAAGGCTCTCATCTAACGCGTGCTGGAAAATTGCCTGCAGGTTTTCCTTTGGGGTGGCGGGATCGTGCAATGCCACCTTCTCTGCTTCTGTCAAACGGCAAAAATCGATCCCGCCGCGATAGCCCTCGACTTTCTCCACCTCTTTACGATTAAAAACAGCCGCAAGAAATAAATCCAACGTGGTGCGGTTACCATAGCCATAGGGCTGCAACCTTATCGCCTCGTGATAGAACTCGGCTAAGATCAATGCCATTTCTTCTGATTCGTGCGAGCACGGCTGATCATTATTATGGTACAGTTTATTCTACAGCTTGGTTTGAGCAATCTCCCGCAATTTGTTTTTTTGCGGTTTATCATCCATTCTCCCTGGTAGATGCAAATGGTTTTGGCCTTGCCAGTCTTTAAATAATGTTTTGTGAATATAATTATAGGTCAGCTCAAAACTTGCGGGCAGTATCTTCAACAAGTCCGCCAGCCCCTTCCGCCGTGTCGCGATCCATCAGCTTCATGCCACGGATAACCGCTAGATTATAGCGCAGATCTTCTTCCTTCGTGAGGCTTTGCGGATTGGGTTGCTGGCTCATGATTGTGCCTGCAATTCTGCCAACTGCGTAAGCAACTCCTGCTCATATTTGTCCAGCGTCATTTCACCGCTCAATACGGGGCGCATCATTTCCTGCCGAGCGGGAGTAAGCTCCAGCCCATCCCCCGCAAGCATGGTGGTGATTTGTTCAAAATTCTTTTGGCGGTTTTCTTTTTCCGTCACTTTAAACCCTCCTTATAGGGAAGACAGATTGTAACAAAGAATTGTTTAAAATTTATTACCGCTGCACCCCAAATCGCTTATTGATCCACCATAGCAGCACTAGCGACGGTATCGCCATCAGCGAAGAAGCGGCAAAGAACCCGGCCCAGCCCAGCGTTTCTGCCATGGCACCTGATGCAGTGGAGATCATCGTGCGCGCAACAGAAGCGAGCGCAGAAAGTAACGCATATTGTGTTGCCGTATATTGCACACGACAGAGTGAACTAAGATAGGCCACAAAAGCTGCGGTACCCATCCCTGCCGTCAGGTTTTCTGAAACCACACACACAGCCAGAAATTCCGTATCGGCACCTTTGCCGGCCATCAGCACCAGCAATAAATTGGTAAACATATGACAAATGCCAGTGAGCATCAGGGTACGATACATTCCCCATTTAGCCACTAACCCGCCTCCCAGAAAGCTACCCATAATCGTGGCGACTAAACCATACACTTTCACCACTTGTGCAATTTGAGTGTTGGTGAACCCCAACTCAATCAAAAACGGATTAAACATAATCCCCAAAAAAGCATCGGCGAGTTTAAACAGCACCACAAAAGCCAGAATCGCCAACCAGCCCTCGCGGGTAATAAAATCGGTAAACGGAGCAATAACAGAGTCTTTGATAAAATTTCTGGTGACGGGTGAGGGGTGAGGGGTGACAGGCTCAGAAGCAAAGAGGGTCAATGCGGCACACACACCCATTATGGCCGCCATCATCAAGTAAGTCATTTGCCAGCCCACGACATCCGACAGCCAGAGGCTACCCGCACCTGAAACCAGCATGGCAAGGCGATACCCTAAAGTTACCATGGCCGCCGCCGCGCCTTGTTGTTCTAAGCTCAACGATTCCACCCGATAGGCATCAATCACCACATCCTGACTCGCAGAGAAAAAGGCAACAGCTAATGCAATCGCGCCAAAAGCAAGGGGAGCGGCAGTCGTATTCACTAACGTAAATGTGGCAATCGAAACCGCGAGTGCTATTTGCATCGCTAAAATCCAACCACGACGGCGACCAAGTAATTTTCCAAATAAAGGAAAGTGCTGGCCATCCATCACTGGCGCCCATAAAAATTTCAATGAATATGGCATCGCAATTGCCGCAAAAATACCGATGGTGGTTTTATCCACTCCCGATTCCGCCAACCACGCGTAAAGAGTAGAGGCGGTAAGCGATAAGGGCAACCCGCTCGAAAACCCCAAGAGCAAAATAATCAGCAATGGCTTTTGCCAATAAGTATGGAAAAAATGGGTAAAGGCCTTCATTGAGCATACTCATTTTGTTCTAATTTTTGGCTTATTTTTTGAGCAAGTAAATCAACCTTTTCAGGAGCAGCGTCTAAATAAAAATAAGGCTCAATTAACTCTATTTC
>JBILIE010000085.1:0-6744 GCA_044350115.1 Rickettsiales bacterium | reverse complement strand
CGCGATTGAAGACTTCTTCTGGAATGATTTCTGCGATAACTATCTGGAACTGGTGAAGAAACGGGTTTATGACGAAGCAGGCAACGACCCCGTCGGTCAAGCCTCCGCCGTGCAGACGATTGCGCTATGCCTCGACGCCATCCTGCGTCTGTTTGCCCCCTTCCTGCCGCATGTGACGGAGGAGTTATGGAGCCATATCTTCCCCGAAAAATACGCGCATCACGGCTCCATTCACGCCCGTGGCGCATGGCCAAAAGCAGCGGATTATTTGGTGGATGATGCTTCGGTCGATGCCGGAATTCTGGCGGTGGAACTGCTGGAAGCGGTGCGCAAAGCCAAGAGCGAGCGCGGTGTTTCCATCAAATGGCCGATTGAGTCGATGACCATCACCCCAATGCCCAATGCCCAATCCCTAATCCCCGACGACTTGCAGCTCGACCTCCTCGCCACCGGCAACATTCACGCCATTCACTGGCGCGAGCAGGCGGCAGGCGATGCGGTGACCAGCGAAAATGGTAACTTCAAGTTGAGCCTCACTTTTGCAGCACAGAGCGACGCGGCGTAGATGCCTGAGCTACCCGAAGTTGAAACCACGCGCCTTGCGCTGGAGCCGTATCTGACAGGGCAGCGCATTGCCGAGCTGACCATCCGCCGCCGTGACCTGCGCTGGCCGATTCCTGAGGGGTTGGAGAAAACACTGAAAGGCAAGCGTATCCTTGCCCTGCGGCGAGTGGGGAAGTATATGCTCTGGGATATTGAAAGCAATCTGAGCCTCATCGCGCATCTCGGCATGTCGGGCAGTTATCGCATTGCGCCTTCCCTGCCCAACGCCCTCAAAACCCACGACCATCTACTGTTGCGCATGGAAAGCGGCGTGACGGTGATTTACCACGACCCGCGCCGGTTTGGCTTCCTGCTCCCCTGCCCTACGGCTGAGCTTAAAAATCACCCGCTCTTAGCTAAAATGGGGGTCGATCCGCTAGATGAGAAAGCCTTTACTGGCGCAACACTTTACACCACTTTTAAAACCCGCAACACCGCAGTGAAGCTGGCGATAATGGATCAGCATCTCATTGCCGGTGTGGGCAATATTTATGCCTCGGAAGCGCTGTTTCTGTCGCATATCCACCCAGAGCGCGCCGCAAGTAGTTTAACGCTGAAAGAGTGCAATGCGCTGCAACTGGCCATCACCGCTGTTTTGCGGGCGGCACTGGCTTCTGGCGGCTCCACTTTGCGCGATTATGTGAGCGGTGAAAATGCGCAAGGCTATTTTCAGCATCAATTTCAAGTCTATGGCCGTGCGGGTGAGGCTTGCGCCACTTGCGGCCATACCGTGCAAAAGCTTACTCAGAGCGGCAGAGCGACCTATTACTGCGCAAAATGCCAACCCACGAAACCGGGCAAAAAATAATCGCTGTCAAGTGCACTTTTTTGGTAAAATGAACTTGACTGGAGGGGATGGGAGGGGTAGTTTTCGCGATACTTTGCAGGATAACCCAACGGGCTAAACAAATAAGCGAACGCAGATTCGGTATTTGGTTTACCGTTTTACACAATGAGTTTAGAAAAATGGCACAACATAAATCAGCGAAGAAGCGTATTCTTCAAACGGAAGTAAAAAACGAAATGAACCGCGCTCGTCGTAGCCGCGTTCGTACTTTCGTGAAGCGCGTTGAAACCGCAATCGCGGCTGGCAATGCAAATGACGCACAGGAAGCGCTCCGCGCTGCACAATCTGAGCTCATGAGCGGCGTAAGCAAAGGCATCATCAAACTCAATACTGCTTCACGCAAAACGAGCCGCCTTGCAGCTCGCGTGAAAGCAATCAAAGCAGCATAATCTCGCCGCCTTCTATTTATATAGAATTTAGCACTAAAACGAACAAGATCTGGCATTAAAGCTGGGCGCAGGGAAGTTTTGTCTAACGTTGGAGAATAAGGGAATTCTGGTAGTGGCTCAAAACACGCAAACTGTTTTGTCCGATGTAACCCGTGCTGGTTTGGGTTATGCGGGCGATGTTTCTCCCAAGCAGGCTTGGGAAATGTTATCTGAAAATCCTGCGGCTGTTTTAGTTGATGTACGCACTCCAGCGGAATGGATGTTTGTAGGCGAGCCTGATCTGGGCGTGCTGAACAAAAACCCGATTCGTTTGTCGTGGCGTTTATTCCCCTCCTTTGCGGTAAATCCTGATTTTATCCCCTCTTTCCTGAACGAAAATATTGAAAAAGACGCGCCAGTGCTTTTCCTCTGCCGTTCGGGAGGCCGCTCGCTCGATGCGGCTTTGGCGATTTCGGCACTCGGATA
Source organism: Rickettsiales bacterium (assembly GCA_044350115.1). Classification (GTDB taxonomy): domain Bacteria; phylum Pseudomonadota; class Alphaproteobacteria; order Rickettsiales; family JALZUV01; genus JBILIE01. The sequence continues at coordinate 4,440 of JBILIE010000085.1, read as the reverse complement.
TTCACATTGTTACAATATTGAAGACGGCTTTGAAGGCGAACCTAATGCCGAAGGTCATCGCGGAGCCGCTTCTGGCTGGAAACAAAACGGCCTGAAGTGGGGACAGAAGTAAGATTATGGCAATTCAACCCTCTCTCAAATCCTTTGACTTCGAACCCGTATGGAACCGCGTGCAGGATCGTCTGCGCGAAGATCTCGGCGAAACTACTTTCCGCAGCTGGCTGAAACCCTTACGTTTTCTTGAACTACAGGAAAATATCGTTCATCTCGCTGCGCCAACTCGCTTTATGCGCGAATGGGTAGCGTCGCATTATGCTGATGAACTCAAACGTCTCTGGCGCGAAGAATTTCCCGCGCTGGAAGATATCGAAATTGTCGTGCGCCGCTTGCTCGATGCCGAGCAACCCACAACGACAGAACCTGCGCGCAAGACAGAAACCAATGTTCAGGGCGAATCTCGCCTCACTTACGCGACCACTTCTCATATCAGCGAAGATGATATTTTATCGATTTCTTCGCCGCTCGATCCACGCCTGACCTTTGAACATTTTGTGGTCGGCAAACCCAATGAACTAGCCTATGCTGCTGCACTGCGTGTGGCAGAAAGCGATACCATCACGCAAGGCTGTAACCCGCTCTTTCTCTATGGTGGCGTGGGTTTAGGCAAAACCCATTTGATGCATGCCATGGCGTGGCATATGCGTCAGCGCAATCCACAGCGCCGCGTGATTTATCTCTCTGCCGAGAAATTCATGTATCAGTTCATTCGTGCGCTGCGTAATAAAGAAGCGCTCGCTTTCAAAGAATTGTTCCGCTCAGTGGATATGCTAATGATCGACGATGTGCAATTCATCGCCGGCAAAGACAGCACGCAGGAAGAATTTTTCCACACCTTCAATGCGCTGGTTGATCAAAACAAACAGCTCGTTATCAGCGGTGACCGCTCACCTGCCGATATGGACGGGATGGAAGAACGCATCCGCTCGCGCCTCGGCTGGGGTCTGGTAGCCGATATTCACACCACCACTTACGAACTACGTTTAGGTATTTTGCAGTCGAAATTAGAGCAAATGCCGAGCATCCATGTTCCGCCCAAAGTGTTGGAATTCCTTGCCTATAAAATCACGTCCAATGTGCGCGAACTCGAAGGCGCGCTCAATCGTGTAGTGGCTCACTCCACCTTGGTAGGTCGCTCAATTACACTGGAATCAACGCAAGAAGTGCTGGCAGATCTGCTGCGCGCCAATGATCGCCGCATAACAATTGAAGATATTCAGAAACAAGTGGCACAGCATTTCAACATCAAAATGGCCGATATGCATTCAGCGCGCCGCTCGCGCACCATTGCCCGTCCGCGCCAGATTGCGATGTATTTGGCCAAAAAACTTACCTCACGCAGTTTGCCCGAAATCGGCCGCAAATTTGGAGGCAAAGATCACACCACCGTCATGCACGCCGTGCGTAAAGTAGATGAACTTTGCGGACAAGATAGCGGCGTGGCGGAAGATGTAGCGATTCTGATGCGGCTTTTGAGAAGCTGATAGTCACTAGGTTTTAGGTTTTAGCTCCAACCACGCGATTAAAGGGGCTAAAGGCTACTAAAACCGTTTGCCACGGCATAATTGCAACACTATAATGCTAAAAAATTTCTGGAGAGTAAAAATGGCCAACGCAGCAGTCAAAGAAAAACCCGAAGATTCCGCCGCCGCTTCTGGCGCATTCAAAATCAAAATCGATCGTAGCAGCTTGCTTAAAGCGCTCTCGCATGTGCAGTCGGTTGTTGAACGTCGTGGCACGATTCCTATTCTCGCTAACGTCAAGCTTTCTGCGGCTGAGGGTCAGCTTGAACTCTCTGCAACGGATATGGATATTGCCGTTGAAGACCGCGTGAATGCGACCATCGAAACACAAGGTGCGGTCACCGTTCCTGCCCATACTTTTTACGATATCGTGCGCAAATTGCCCGATGGCAGCGAAGTGGAATTGCGCAAAGATGCAGATAGCGGCAAGCTCACTTTGCGTTGCGGCTCTTCACGCTTCTCGCTTGCGACGCTTCCTGTGGAAGATTTCCCTGCCATGGCAGAAGGCGATCTCTCGCATCACTTCACGCTGAGTGCGGTGGATTGCGTGGCACTGCTGGAGAAAACCCGCTTTGCTGTTTCAACCGAAGAAACCCGTTATTATCTCAATGGGGTGTATCTTCACAGCACCGAAATCAACGGCATCAAAGTAATGCGCGCAGTGGCGACAGATGGCCACCGTTTGGCACGCATCGAAATCCCTATGCCCGAAGGCGCGGCAGGTATGCCTGGTATCATCATCCCCCGCAAAACGCTCGGCGAATTGCGTAAATTGGTGGAAGATGCGGCGACGATTGAAATTTCGCTTTCGGCCACCAAAATCCGTTTCCGCGCAGGCGATGCAACGTTGATGTCGAAATTGATCGACGGCACTTTTCCTGATTATGAGCGCGTCATTCCACAAGGCAATGACCGCATTTTGGAAGTAGATACCAAAGCACTGACCACTGCGGTGGATCGCGTTTCAGTGATCTCCTCCGAAAAATCTCGCGGCATTAAAGTCGCGCTGCAACATGGCCGTTTGACCCTCTCTGCCAGCAGTGCAGAACAAGGCACCGCGAATGAAGAACTGGATGTGACTTACGCCGCAGAGCCGATGGAAACTGGCTTTAACAGCCGTTATCTGCTCGATATGATGGCGCAGATTGAAGGCGATGTAGTGCAGTTTGTTCTCGCTGATGCGACGGCTCCCGCTCTGGTGCGCGACCCTGCGGATGTCGGCGCGGTTTATGTGATCATGCCGATGCGCGTTTAGGTGCGGTGAATCGATTATCTGCCCAACCGATGACTCGTCCCTCCCCTCTCGAATCATCGAATCATCGAATCGTCGGATTATCCCTCACACATTTCCGCAACCACCCTTCCCTCACGCTTTCCCCTGAAGGCCGTAGCGTGGTAATCACGGGGGCGAATGGTGCAGGTAAAACGAATATCCTCGAAGCACTCTCGCTATTCTCTCCAGGAAAAGGCATGCGTGGTGCGAAGCTTTCGCAGTTAAAATATATCGATCGTCATGCTAGCCTGCGCGGGAATGACGAAAACAATAATGGCTGGGCAGTCTCCCTTCAACTCGATGCGTATTATGATGCGGGCGTAACTGTGCAAGGCGAGGCGCGTAGCGGCGGGGGGGTCCTAGCGCTAGGGGGGCAAGCCCCCCATCAAAGAAGAATTCAACTCGGCACAGGCCAACATCCCAGCGGTAGCGAAAAAAGGCTGCTCCGTTGCAATGGCGAAAATCTCTCTTCTCAAGCGGAACTCACACAGCATTTATGCGTCTTGTGGCAAACCCCACAAATGGATGGGCTGTTTACCCATGGCACATCAGAACAGCGCCGCTTTTTTGATCGCCTCGTTTATAGTTTCGATGCAGAACATGCGAGCCGTGTGGCACGCTATGAATATTATATGCGCGAGCGCAATAAATTGCTCGCAAACCATGGCGATCCGCTTTGGCTCTCCACCGTTGAACATAAAATGACGGAAGCAAGCATTGCGATTGCCGCAGCTCGGCTGGACACATTGCATCACTTGCAAGCGGCGATAGCGCATCTGCATCCCGCTTTTCCGCAAGCCGAAATTCGACTCGTAGGCTTTGCCGAAAATGCGCTTGAAAATGGCATCTCAGCATTGGAAGTGGAAGAAAAACTCTCCGATCAACTCGCCAGTTTCCGCCGCAACGATGCGATGATGGGGCGCAGCTCTCACGGCGCACATAAAATGGAACTCCACGCGATCCATCACGAAAAACAAATGCCCGCTGCATTATGTTCCACTGGCGAGCAAAAAGCCCTGCTGCTTTCGCTACTGCTCGCACAGACTTACGCGCTGTATCAACGCCAAGGACGATTGCCAATTTTATTGCTCGATGAAGTCGTTGCCCATCTCGACCTCACCCGCCGCAACGCCCTTTTCATCGCCCTCACCGAACTAGGCGTGCAAGCTTGGCTGACAGGGACGGATAGCGTTCTTTTTGAGGGACTTAACGAATCCGCGCTTGCCGTTTCACTCCCCCCCTCACTCTAACCACTCACAGGCTCAGAAAAATCTAGGGTTTTCCACAGTTTTTCTACACAAAAAGAGTTATTTTTGCTAGCTATCCTAAGCCTTTACCGCTAGAAATTGAGGCAATAAAAACAAGGGTAAAATAAATGTCCAACGCGGCAGTACAAATGACAAAAGACGAAATCGACGAAGCAAGCGCAGCATACGGCGCAGAATCCATCAAAGTACTGAAAGGGCTAGAAGCGGTCCGCAAACGCCCCGGTATGTATATCGGTGATACGGATGACGGATCTGGCCTGCATCACATGATCTACGAAGTGGTGGATAATGCGATTGACGAATCCCTTGCAGGGCATTG